>CAMLLE010000066.1 GCA_946480555.1 uncultured Verrucomicrobia subdivision 3 bacterium | reverse complement strand
GCACGGCCGGCAGCCACGGGGGAAGTGAAACGGAACCCGTGGAAAACCAGTTGAAAACATCCCGCTCCAAACGGAGCGGCGGACTCCTTTCGCCCGCTTCGGGGCGAAGATCGAAAGATCAAGTCTCCACGGGTTCCGCTGCGCTTCACCCGTGGCTGCCGGCCTCCGGTCCTTTGGACCTTCCAAGCTGCGGGATTCCCGATTCACTTTGAATACACCTTCCACTTCGCTCCGAGGTTGTATTGGCTGAATCGATCGTACTCACCGACGACCGACCACTCATCCGTCAGCCTATATTCCACATCGTAGGTGGGGCGTCCGGTTTCGGTCATTTGCTCGCCCGAACGAATCGTCAGCCGCCCTTCGCCGCCGCCTCCGATTCCCAGGTCGCTCAAGATGTTTTTTCCCACGAACAACGCCATGCCCTGAGCGCGCTGGCGCGTGGTGGCGGATGTCGCAATGCCTTGCGGCGTCTGGCCCGTGGTCAGCATCAGCACGATCGCCTCGGAACTCAGCGGCGGACTCGAAGAGAACTGCACGACTGGCGAATTTGCCGGCCCGGTCGCCTCCATCTTGATGTCGTAGCCCATCCGCTGCGCTTCTGCTGTGACGAACAACTGCGGCTCGTAAGGATTCGCACTGGTGAGCGAAACGAAACCTTGCCGCACATCGAGCGAACCAAACGGAAACGTGACCGTGCCGGAATTGATCCGCACTTCGCCCAGCGCACGCGGCTCCTTCAAATTCCCTTCCACGCGCATGACCGTGGAAGCCGTGCCGCGAAAGAACGGCGACTGCACTTTCAGAAATTGATCTCCCTCCACATCCACGGACAGTGCCCAACCGGCGAGCGGTTCCTTCTCGATGCTGAAGTAAGGCGGGCGGCGCTTCGGCGATGCTAGCTTGCCCGGCGCGAGATCCCGCAGGCTGCTGAGGAAGAAACTGTCGCGCAACCGCACCGTGCCGCTGACGATCGCATTCGACGCCGCGCGATTCGTGATCGTCAGATCCAGGTCGGATCGCACCAGCACGCTCGCCTGACGCACCAGCGGAATATTCGTGCCGTGCAGAAGCAGGCGAAAATCTGGAAGCCGCCCCACACGCAACGCGGCTTCGTCTGCATTTGCCCAACCACTCGCTTGAATGCTTTCGCCGCCAATCTGTGCCGTGAAGTTCGTCAACACCAGGTCGCGACCTGAAAATAATACGCGCGCATCAATTCCCCGGACCGGTCCGATCGACGGCAGCGGCCGCGTTCCGGCGTTGTAAAGGAGCGCTTCGCCGGAAAGCTGGTTGCCGCGATCGGGCTTGAGCAAGAGCGTGAATTCGCCTTGCGGAATCAAAATCTCCGGCGCAATGGAAACGAACGATGCGAGCTTCGCGTTCCGCAATTCCACGAATGCCGTCGATTCCGACCAGTCCGGAAGCCTGCGTTCCCGCAGCAGCGCATCCCAAAATCCCGCGCCGAGTGGCAGCCGGGCTTCGGCGCGCAACGGCTGTTCCTGGACCGCCGCCTTAAAGTTCGCCACCGCCAGTTCGCGATCCATCGTCAGGTCGAATTTCAGATTCGACACGCTGGGCAGCGGCTGCTTCAGCTGCAATTCGAGCCGTTCCACTTCGGCATGAACAACTCCCTGCGGCCTGGTCCACGTGCCGGTGACATCGATGTGCAGATCGGGATTCACCAGCTTCAGCGGGAGTTGCGTCGTGAGTTGATTCCATAGCGCCGAGTTGGTCTCGGTGAACGCGTGCAGATTGATCGCCCCGCCTGGATCGAACTCGATCCAGTGATTCGTGACGCCGTTGCGCGGCTTGAGATTCGCGGGCTTGAATGCAACCGGCAACTCGCCGGTCGCGCGGCCCAGAATCTGGGTGGCCGTGGAGACGCTGAACTGGCGGATCGCAATCCCGTTCTCGCCGCCGTGAATTTCGGATTGGAACACAAACTCCGGAGCGGACCCCGGTTGAAACGCAGCGTGAAGCGTGGAATCGAACTGCACGGCGCCGTTCGTCCAGCCACCCGTCCAGTCCAAGTTGCGCAACGCAAAGCTGAAGCTCGTGGGTTTCAGAAAATCTTCGGCGAGAGCGTTGTTGAGGTTTCTCGCTGAAACGTGGAACCGTCCGCTCTCGGGCCAGCGCAAGCTTGCCGACAGTTCCAGGGCGCGATCTCCGCCGGCCAGCCTGAGCGGCGAAAGCTCCAGCGATTGCAGACGCGTCACATTGGTGGCGGGTTCAGGTTCGGCATTGGTGATCCAGAGCGTCGCTGGTTCGCGGAGGGCAAGTTCTCCCTGTCGCGATGTGTTCAAGATCAGCTCGCGCAAATCGATTTTCTGCGCGCTGGCAGCCGATTGGATTGCCGCAGCCAATCGCAACGAAGCTTTGCCTGAGGTGGCGGTGACGGTGGCATTTTCAACAGAGCCTCCGCTGCCTGACCAATTCGCATCGATCTGCGTGGGTTTTAGCTGCGGCAGTTCGAGTTGGCTCAACTTCAGACCGCCGGTGTGCTGGAGATTTGTGAACGGGCCGTTGAACTTCGCTTCAAGACTCACCGACTCGAAGTTGAACCCCGCCGGAAGCAGCGTGCGGCCAAAGGCGCCACTCACTTCGAGCTGGCCGGTTTCAACTGCCTTCGTTTCCAAATTGGCGACAGTCGAAAGGCGGGCTTGCGAACCATCCATCAACGTGATCAATGCGCCAGCGGACGAGTTGTCACTCTCGCCCTGTGGGGAACGAGCGGGAAGGGGGCCTGCGAGAGGGGCTGCTGATTCTGCTTTAGCTTCGGCTCCCTCCGCTCGTCCAGCCTCGCTCGGAAGTGAGGGAGAAAGCCCAGGCGCAGCGGCCGACATTGGCTGATGGTTTCCCAGCCGCAGATACGGGTATTCAAACTCGCCGCCGAGCCGAATCGCGCGCATCTGCAAGTTCGAAACGGTCACATCGCTCCCCGTAAGTTGAAATTCCACCCGGGGAAATTTGTTCGTCGCTGGAAACAACCGCGCCTGACCTTGCACGATGCCCGTTGCGAGAAAATTCGTCTGCTTGCCGAGATCAGCCGTCACGCGGAAATCCGCCGGAGCAGTGAGAAACGGCGCCGTGAATTGAATGACCGTTCGCTCGGTGAACTCCGCCGCGAGCCAGGGAAGACGGATTTTCACGGAATCGAGTTGCAGCGAATTCGTCGTGCCGGTCGCGCGCACATCGATGTTCAGCGGCGGTGCCTGCTCGCCGGAGACGGGCGTCGCCTGGCCGACCAGATCGATTTCAAACTGCCCTTCGCCTGGAGTGTTTGTCTGAAGCCCTTCCGCTTTCCACACGACGCGCATCGAGCCGCGTACATCGCGATATTGCTCCAACCGGATCGCATCGCCGGGCAGCACGAATTCCTGCGCCACAATCTCCGCATTGCGCGGCAGCGTGCCTTCTGGCGGGAACAGCGCATCGACGTCAAACCGGTTTTCGCGCCAGAAAACCGTGCCCGTAATCCGCATCCCATTTGCCACGTTCGTTACGCGCAATTCAGTTCGCAGACCCAGATTTGAAACCACCGTGCTGAGGCCGATGACTTGATCGGAAATGGACACCGCAGCCGATTCCACGGGCGGCCGCCCAGGCAACTGCGCGCTCGTATGCAAGCGACCGCCAGCCCAGGTGATTTCCGGCAGCGCCAGCGCGATGCGTTCGTTGACCTGGACCCGGCCATTTGTCAGCACTGCGGAAGGCAGCCACCGGTTCAGCTGCTCGAAGATGTTCTGAAGATTGGCGACGTTCGTGTAAACCGACACCGGCGACGGATTCGTTTCCGTTTGCGAACGCTTCAGAGCCTGGAAACGCCACGTTTCGATGCGCGCGAACGGTTCATTTGTCCGATGCCAAACCACATTCCACAACCAGGCGGTCGGAACAAACGCGCCCAATCGCTCCGCAGCGAAGGAAATGCTCTCGTTGGTGAATGCAACGCTGTGCAATCGAAAGCGCGAGTAACCGTCGCGCTCGTAGTGCGTGTAGCGCAAACCCGCAGACTTCCCGGCCGGCCGCAGCACCCACGGAAACCAGAGCGGCAGGGTCACCACGATCGCCGCGGCGATGGCGAAGGTGATGAGCAAAACACGGAGGATTCTTCTGCGCTTTGGCGCACCCATTTGGCGGATTATCGCCCGTGGATGGGGAGGCCGCACTCAGGACTTCGCCCCGGGAATTGTCAGAGGTGGAACGTACACGCCGCGATCGGATTGCTGCAGATCTGCCAGTCATTCTCCAACCTGGTCGCAGCTCGCTTGAGGCGTCCGGGTCACATCACGGCTTCAGGACGATCTTGATGCACTCGTCCTTCTTTTCGCGGAAGGTGCGGTACGCTTCAGCCGCGTCGTCCAGATCCATGTGATGTGTGACAACGAAGCTTGGATCGATCTCGCCTTTCTCAATCCGTTCGAGCAACGGTCGCAAATAGCGTTGCACATGCGTCTGGCCGGTCTTGATCGTGAGCGAGCGGTTCATGATTGAACCGAGCGGCATCTTGTCCACGAACCCGCCGTACACTCCGGCGATGGACAACGTTCCGCCGTTGCGCACCGCCATGATCGCTTCACGCAGCGCGATCGGGCGGTCGTTCTCCAGCATCATCGCCTGCTTCGCCCGGTCGTAAGCGTAGTGCAGGCCATGTCCATGCGCCTCCATTCCGACGGCATCGATGCACGAGTCCGGCCCGCGGCCGCCAGTCATTTCCTTCAGCGCTTCCACCACGCTGTCCACGTCTTCGTAATCGACCGTTTCCGCGCCGCCTTGTTCCGCCATGCGCATCCGTTCGGGAAAACGATCGATGGCGATCACGCGTTCGGCGCCGAGCAGGAACGCACTGCGGATGGCGAACTGCCCGACGGGACCGCAGCCCCAGACGGCGACGGTGTCGCCGTGCTGGATGTTGCAGTTCTCTGCCGCCATGTAGCCGGTTGGAAAAATATCGGACAGGAATAACACCTGTTCATCGGTGAACCCGTTCTCGATCTTGATCGGCCCCACGTCGGCAAACGGCACCCGCACATATTCAGCCTGGCCGCCAGCGTAACCGCCCGTGAGGTGCGAATAGCCGAAGATTCCCGCCGGCGAATGGCCCCACATCTTTTCAGCCATGATGGCATTCGGGTTGGAATTCTCGCACAAGGAAAAGAGCTGTTGCTTGCAGAAGTAGCAGTTGCCGCACGAAATCGGAAATGGAACCACCACACGGTCGCCGCGTTTCAGATTGCTCACGCCCTGTCCGACTTCGACCACTTCGCCCATGAATTCGTGCCCGAGAATGTCGCCCCTCTCCATGGTCGGAACGTAACCGCCGTATAGATGCAGATCCGAACCGCAAATGGCGGTTGAAGTGACGCGCACGATGGCGTCACGGGGATTCAGAATCTCCGGATCGGGCACTTCATCGACATGAACGTTCTGCTTTCCGTGCCAGCACAAGGCTCTCATGAAATTCCTCTGGTTGCCGGGCTCTCACGGCCCGAGTTGAAATGGTCCTTCACAAATGCTTTCGCGCACCGGGCGCCGGCTGGTGATCTGTTCGCGTTCGCGGAGGTCCGGCGGGAGATCGTCAGGATTTCCGGGCCGTCCCACGGCAAACATGGCGGCGACCGCAAACTCGTCCGGCACTCGGAGCAACGTCCGCGCTTGTTCGAAATCGAACCCCGCCATTCCGTGCGCGACCAAACCCATCGCGGCCGCCTGCAGTGCCAGGTTCTCCCAAGCTGAACCGGTGTCGTAGAGGTGAACTGGATTGGGCCTTCCGTTCTTCGCAAAAGTCTTTCGCGCCAGCACAACGCAAAGCACGGCGGCGTTCTTGCACCAGGCTTTGTTCGCGTCCATTAGCAGGTTGAAGAATGTAGGCCAGTGCGGCGAATCGTGCCGGGCGTAAAGGAAACGCCATTCCTGTTCGTTGTAGGTCGAAGGCGCCCAGCGAGCGGCTTCAAACAACGTCATGAGTTCCTGTTCAGTCACGGGCTCCCCGCTCAAGGCGCGCGGTGACCAGCGGCGGATGAACAGCTTCTCAATCGGAAACTCCGGTTTGCGATGGGCTTCGGGATCAGGCAGTCGGTTCATGTTTCAGGTTTTGGGTTGGTGAGCGGCATCGGAGCAGATCGTTCGTGGCATCTCGTCCGATTCGGCTGCGTCGCAGACGGCGGACTGGGGATCGCGAATGATCGCTTCATGCGCTTCCAGCGGTCGCACAATCTGTCGCGGCACGATTTCCTGCCAGTGCGGCGGACCGTTTCGGGCGCGCAATATCCGTTGTTCCGGCAAAATCAGTGCCTCGGACGCCGCGACTGGCCGCGACGAATTGGTGAACGTTAATTCCAGCGGGCGGGTGAAGGAAGGAGGTGATCGGCCCGGGATCGAGGCCGGAATTCTGTTCAGATTGCACTCGCTCGATCCGTGGGATTGTTAGCGGCGGAACAAAGGGTCTTCCATGGCGCGCCGCTTGGAGTTGTGGGTTTCAGACCCCGTTTTGGTTTTGGTGCGCTCTGCGACAGTTCAGAGACTCTCTGGAATTCAATTATGAAAACGCTCTTCACTGCTGAAGCCATCTCCAAGGGCGGGCGCTCGGGAACGGTCGAAAACCCGGATGGCCTGCTGAACGTCACGCTCGGTAATCCGCTGGAAGCGGGAGCCGAGAAGCGCGGTCCGAATCCCGAAGTGCTGTTTGCGGGTGCCTATTCCGCCTGCTATCACGGCGCATTGATCAATGCGGGAAAGAAGCTCGGAACGCCGGTCACGGATTCCAAAGTGCGAGCGCTCGTGAGTCTGCAGGAAGATGATTCCGGCGGTTATTCGCTTGCGGTGGAACTTCACGCGCAAATTCCCGGCGTCGATAAAGCGCAGGCGGAACGCATCATGCAACAGGCGCACAAGACGTGTCCTTACTCGAAAGCCCTGCGCGGCGAAGCGCCGGTGAAGCTGGTGGTGGATTAGGCCCGGGCCCAAATCAGCGCGCCTCACGCAATACGGGTTCCATGCGCTTCAGCCGGGGCTGCTGGTTTTCAATCCTCCGGAACTGAGGACGGTTGCAGTCGAGTTCAAAGGAGGCGCGAAAGAAACCGGCGATTCCGCGCCACCCAGCGATAAGCAGCTTCCATCAGCTGTGCGAACCACGGATACCGTTCATACCACAGCAACCACGCAGTCGCGCGCTGCGCGGAATGCAACGACCGTAGAACGGCTTCCGCGCCGCGATACACGACGCCGTCGTTGGAAATCAAATGGACCGCTTCAGCGAACTGCTCCGCAGCAATCTCCGGAAACCAGCTGCGCACACGTTCATCCTGCGCGGCGAGGTAATCGACGCTGTCGCCGGTTCGACGCTTCCAACGCGTGATCCATCGCCGGCAAAAGCCGCAGTCACCATCGAAGACCATGAGCGGCTTGACGGGCGGCTGGGCGACGTGACGGATGATTTCCACAGGCCAGATATACTGCGCGATGGCAGATTTGAAAATTGCGGCCATCCCACCCGGCAGATTCGGGCCCGATTAAAAAAGCGGGTGCATGCGAATGTCGTCTCGATCTCGTCCTCGAATTTTTGGGGGTTTTCGAGAACGAGGACGAGAAGGAGGACGATACCAACCCTTTCGATGACGTTCCGTTAGGTTCATCCCTCACAATTTCGTCGCTCACCGTCACGCCAGGCGCTAGTTTGCAGGCCGCTTGAAAACGAACGCTCCTATTTTCATTGCGACGCGTGGCAGCGCGCTGGCGCTGGCGCAGTCGAACATGATCCTTGCAAAATGCTGCGCCGCATTTCCCGGGCAAACGTTCGAACTCAGAATCATCAAAACCACCGGCGACAAGCTGCAAACCGCGTCGCTTGCGCAGGAGAACAAGACACTGCCCAAGGGATTGTTCACGAAGGAGCTTGAAGTGGCGCTGCTCGACGGCTCAGCGGATCTCGCCGTTCACAGCCTGAAGGATTTGCCCACTGAGCTTCCCACAGGCTTGAAACTCGGTGCCGTCGGCGGCGAGCGGGAAGACGTTCGCGATGTTCTGATCTATCGCGACGCTGATTTTCTGGAGCGCGAGAAAGCGAATGCTGAACCGCGCAAAGCGTCGCGGCGCGGCTTCAAGGCGGGCATGAAGATCGCTGACTTCCCGGCGGGCGCCGTCGTCGCCACCAGCAGCACGCGGCGCAAGGCCCAGCTCCAAGTGTGCAATCCCGCGCTCACGCTGCCGGACATTCGCGGCAACGTGCTGACGCGCGTTCAGAAGTTAATGGATAACCCCGAACTTGATGGCACGGTGCTGGCGCTCGCCGGCATCACGCGTTTGCAGTATCGCGTGACGGCGGATGGAAAACTCGAAGGACCGGATGTCCCGCCGGGCGTTCTGGCTGCAATTTTGGAAACCGAAGTGATGCTTCCGTGCGTTGGCCAGGGAGCGATTGGAATTGAGATTCGCGAGAACGACGCGCGGCTGGAAGCGATCTGCGCCAAGCTGAATCACCAGCCTACGTTGCAGTGCGTGATTGCCGAGCGCGCGTTTCTTTCCGCGATGGGCGGCGGTTGCCAGAGCCCGGTCGGAGCACACGCGCACATTGTCGATGGCGAATTGCGGATGCGTGTGGTGTCGTTCCTGGGCAACCGTGTCAGCCGTGCGGATGGCGCGGCGAAGCCGGAGCAAGCTGCGGAGCTGGGAAAACGCCTGGCATCGCAACTTCGGTGACGAACTTAAGGATCGAACCTTCGCCCGGCCTTCGGCCACTCTCTCGCATCGGATTGAAGAGGGCGGGGGTGAGGGTCTTTCAAGGACTCGCTCAAATAGAAAAGGCGACGTGGAAACGCCGCCTTTCGTTTTTGAATTCCAGCTGCGTTACTTCGCAGCCGCGCCAGCGATGGCCAGCGTCAGTTCGATTTCGTCTGAAACCTTGTCTTCACCCTGGCCAGGCTGGATGTTGAATTCGCTGCGCTTGATTTTGAAGGTCGAGCGCACCACCAACAAATCGCCCTTCATGTTCGGCATGCGCGCGCTGAGCTTGTCTTTCAAATAGGTCAGCGTCACTGGAACGGTGAGTTCCTTGGAAACACCTTTCAACGTGAATGTGCCGATGGCCTCGGCGCTCGTCACGTTGTCCTTCGTTTTCGCGTTCTTCAGTTCTTTGGCTTCGAACGTGATCTCGGAATACTTCTTCACGTCCAGCCATTTGTCGCTGTGCATGTGATCCTTCATCATCGAGTTGCCCACCGTCAGCGATTCGGCGGCGATGACGATTTTGCCTTTGGCTGCGGCGGGATTGGCGGGATCGAACGTGACGTTGCCAGTCACGCCGCTCGCGCTGCCGCTGATGGTTTCCAACGGCGCGTCGAGCTTGAACACCACGTTGTTCACGCCCTTGGGATCCTTGAAATCAAACGTCTGCGGTTCCGCCAGTGCGGAAGTCGCCAACGCGGTCAACAGTGCGAATGCAGTTATTTGGGTTTTCATATCGGATTAACTCTGTGTTTGTATTTGGGATTGCTTCTTGCGGAAAAGGAATGAAACCGCGCCAGCGAGGGCCGCGGCGCCAAGTGAAATCGACAGGAACTCGAAGCCGGGGACGAACTTGTCCTGCCATTGAATCTGTTCAATGCCGGTGACTTCGTCCGTGACCTTCACTTGAACCTTGTTCTTGTTCCAGCCGAAGTTCGCGCCTGCCGCGGCCCAATAGCCAAGGGCCGCGACGGCAATCAGCACAGCAACGATGCGCAATGCGTTTTTCATGGAACGCGCGGAAAATAGCTCAGTTCAAATCAAACACAAGCGCTTGAGCCGGTTTTTCACTGGCGAACCGGAGCGCTGTTTCTTCAGAGACCGCGGCACCATCTCCCGCGTTCAAACGCTCTCCGTTCAACGTCAGTTCCCCTTCCGCCACCTGCACCCACGCATGCCGGCCCGGTTTCAACGTGTGCGTCACAGTATCGCCCGCCTTCAGCTTGGCGGCGAACACTTCGGCATCTTGATTGATGCGAATCGATCCATCACGCCCGCTGCCGGATGCGATCAACGTCAACTTGCCGGACTCGGCCGACGCAAAGGATTTGTCCGCGTATGCTGGCGGCGCGCCTTTGCGATCGGGTCGAATCCAGATCTG
>CAMLLE010000065.1 GCA_946480555.1 uncultured Verrucomicrobia subdivision 3 bacterium | reverse complement strand
CTGTGCGATCAAAGCGCGGCGCGCACGCTCTGTCTTGGACCGGCTCAGGCGCACGAAGCGCGATTCCCGATCTTTGAAGTAGATGGCGTCCGGCAGGTTTTCCAAGAGTGCCTTGAAGAGGCCTTGCTCCAGTGCCAGCCGCGTTTCCGCTTCCTTCAAAGCGGTGACGTCCTTCGAGATTCCAAACGTGCCGATGATGTTTCCCTGGGCATCGCGCCACGGGATTTTGGTGGTGAGGGCCCATGTAACGCGGCCATCGGGATGCGTTTCCTTTTCGGATTTCGCAATCACCGGAATGCCGGTGCGGATGATTTCCTGTTCGTCGTCGAACGCCTGCTGCGCGTGCTCGATTTTGAAGAAATCGAAATCGCTCTTGCCGGCCAGTTCCTCCGGCGAGGTGACGTGGAACATCGAGGCGAGTGAATGGCTCGCGCGCACGAAGTGCGAACTGCGGTCCTTGAAGTAGATGTAGTCCGGGCTGTTGTTTAACAACGTCTCCAACAGGCTGCTCGCCTGCGCCAGCGCGGCTTCGGACCGTTTCCGTTCGGTGATGTCTTCATAGGTTCCGAGAACGCCCGTCACCTTTCCGGTCTTGTCGAACAACGCCACTTTGCTGACGCGCTGCCAGCTTTGGGAGCCATCGCGATTCGTGTGCAGCAGCTCGTAATTCAGCTTCGGCTCGCCGGTCTCCACAATCTTGCGATCCACCTCGCGGCATTCTTGCGCCAGGTCCGGCGCGTGCAGGTCGGCGTCGGTCTTGCCCATCGAATCGGCCGGTTCAGCGAAGCCAAAATCTTCGGCGAAGGCCTTGTTGCAGCCCTGGTAAACACTGTTGCGATCCTTCCAGAAGACGCGCTGTGGAATGGTGTCGAGCACGGAACGAAGCATCTGCCGCGAGCTGAACAGCTCTTCTTCCGCGCGCTTGCGGGCAGTGATGTCGAGCGCCGTTCCAAGGACGGCCGGGGCACCGTTGAATTCAGTGCGGGTGCCGAGGACTTCCACATGCACGACGGAGCCGTCTTTGCGGACGCCCCGGAAAGTGTAATGCGCCGTTCGGATTTCGCCGGTCAAGCGGCGGTCGATCTGTGCCGCCACCAGCGCCCGGTCATCTGGGAAGATGACTTCGGTCAGGTTCTTCAGTCCCATCAACTCGTCGGCGGTGTAGCCCACGATTTCGCCCATGCGAGGATTGGCGTAAGCGAAGCGGCCGTTTTGCACGATGTACACGCCCACGAGCGATTGCTCCACCAGGGAGCGGAACTTCATTTCGCTCGCCTGCAGGCTGGCCGTCTGCTCGCGCACGCGGCGTCGGAGCATCAACACCCAGAGTGTTGTGGCCGCCACCAGGATCAACAAAACTCCCACCACGCCGAGTGTGTGCCGCACGCTCCACCACATCGGCTTCTCGAGCACGGTCAGGTCGTCGCCGGACGCCATGACCATCTGAAAACCCGCTGGCGCGCGCACTTCATCAACGATCACGCGATAGATTCCGCGCACCCGGATCAGACTGTCCACGGCGAGCTGATCGATGTTTGGAATCGGCCGGAGTGAATCAACTTCGAAGAGCATTCCGGGTATTTGCAGCGTCAGCACATCGCGTCCATTCAATTGCGTGCGATACCGGAGGCGGCCTTCGATTTCGACCAGCATGTTGTGATGCGGGGCGTGCAAACCGCGTTCAGCCGTCACCGCCATGGCAGGAGGCAGGCCGCGATGACCGAGAATTTCAAATGACGCATCCCGCAGGATCACGCCGTACGTGCCGTGCGTGGGATAACCGGTGACCACCACGCGATCGCCGGGTTGTGTGGTGCTGTCTTCGGTGCTGGTCTGCACTTCGATGCCGGTCGTGGAATCCTGAACGAAGAACGAGCGGTTGTTCTGCCGCACGGTCACCACACCCTCCACCTTCACGCGGCGTTGCAGCACATTGTGCGGCCGGTATTGCCCCAGCGAAGCCACCGGCTGGGGCAGCAGCGAGGAGTCATCCACTTTGCCTTGTTCCTCGATGTGCAGGAAATCAAGTCCCGGCGACCAGACCACGAGATTCGCAATCTGACGGTTGGCGTTGGGATGCGTCGTGCAAACGCCGCGCACCCGTACCACGGAATCGACGAGATTCGTCGGCACCGACTCCGCCGGCATGTAGATGAACAGCGTGCCGTCCATGTCGGTGACTTTCAGACGGAGCAAACCTTGTTGATGCGTGTGGGCGCGAATGACGCCGAACGCCTCGATCCATTGACTGTCGTATTGCCCGGTCGCCATCTGGAACAGCGAGGCGCGCCGCGCCGTTGGCAGCTTGGACGAGCCATGCACCGTGACCTCAGGCATGACAATCATAGGCGCGTAACTCCCCGGATCGCTAATCCCGGTGACTTCGACGCGGTCGCCCACCTTGATGTCATTCCGGTTCCACGGGCCGGAGACGTAAACGCCCGCGGTTTCGTCATGGATGAAGAACTGGCGGCGTTCGGGATAATAAATCAGGACCACGCCGCGGATTTTGACGGGATAACGCCACGAAGCTTCCTCAGCCGGCAAGGCGAGCAGGTCAGAAACCCGGGTCAATGTCGGCAGTTCCGCCGGCCGTTGCTTTTTGCCGCGAACTGGCGCCGGGCTGGATTCAAGTTGCACCGGGTGGACGGTTGCGTTCTGAAGATAAACGCCGCCAGGCTGCCAGACGGGACTTCCCCATACGTCCACCTCCTGCTGCGGCGCGAATGCCTGCATCGAAGCAGAGTCGGCGCGCAGCGTGCCGGTGTTGTCGCGAACGATCAGATGTTCACCCAGCCGCTGGTCCAGAACCGTGCCGCGAACGCGCACCAGTTTGTTGCTCGTCGGAAGGGAATCGCGCGTCAGCGATGCAATCGGCAGAACCGGCAAGGCAGCGGGATCTGGTTCGACTTGCGGTTCGCCGCGTTCGAGTAGCTCGATGTCGGCAGCGCTTTGAACGAGGAGTGCGGGTTGAAGTGTTTCGCCGAAATCCACCACCTGCCGGACGCAGATTCCGGCAACGCGCACCCGGCCGTTCTGCCAGGCTGCGAAGTTTTCGTTCGTCTGCCGGGCCATCTCGGCGCGGAAACGGTTCGTGCCGGATTCCAGTTCAAACTGCCAGCGCGAAGGTTTCTCCAATACCCGCACCACCCGGCCTTCTGTTTGAACGCGGTGATCTAGGTCGGAAAATGTGTTTAACTGCGCCGCCGTGCGGAACGGTGGCTGGGGAAGCGGGCTGTGTCCCAACACTTGGATGTCCTCGGGCGCGATCAACGGGCCGGTTTCGCCCGGAACAACGGTGCCAGTCACCCGCACGCGGTCGCCCGGCTGAATCAGGAACGTGCGGGCCCGAATGTAGAGGCGGATGCCCGAAGTCGCGTCTTCAACCCAGACAAATGAACGGCGGGAAATTGACAGTGTGACGACTGCCTCAATATCGACGCGAGGCGACAGCCCGATCTCTTCATCGGCGAGCATCGCCACCTGGCCGATGCTCGTGAGCAGCGGGACCGGCCGGGCCGGTTGCGCGAAGCTGATCGTGGCGGCCAGAGACAGCCACATCAGACACGCAAGGCGGATCGTTCGATTGGACATAAAATGGGCCTTTGTTCATTGCACCAACGCCTCGGACCCTGATCTCCACCGTCGAGACAGTCTGGCCGCCCAGGCTTAACCAAGCACGGAATGTGCCCCAAGGGCGTCAACTGCTGAGGGGAAATCGTCAGAAACCGCCGGAAGTTGAGTAAAATCTTTGACGATGCGTGAGTTGAAACAATCGTTTCGGCCGCTGGCACGCTGTTGCACGCCGGGGGATCGGCTGTGAGCAAAGGGAAAATTTTCGCGAGCGGTCGGAGTTTCCTTCAACCGGTACTCACGCCGCACTGCGCATCAGAGAACCGATCGCAGAAGATCAAGGGCCTGTTGCGAAGTCACTTCCTTGAACGTGCGCCGGTCCCACGCATTGAGGAACTGCCGAACGGTGGTGCCATCCGCGCGCGCGACGGCGATGAAAACCGTCCCTACCGGTTTGTCCACCGTGCCGCCGCCCGGCCCGGCTATGCCCGTTACAGCAATGGCGAAGTCCGTTCGCGCGCTGCGCCGGGCACCCTCCGCCATCTGCCGCGCCACCGGTTCACTCACCGCACCGTGCTCGACCAGACTGGATTCGGCGACCCCCAGCAGCCGCTGCTTCAAATCGTTGCTGTAAACAATGAATCCGCCCGCAAAGACGGCCGATGCGCCGGGAACATTGGTCAATCGGTCAGCGATCAAGCCTCCGGTGCATGACTCCGCCACGCACACGGTTTGCCCGCGTTCCGTCAGGCGCGCGATGATCACGTCTTCCATCGCGCAATCGCCGTCGGCATAAAGGCAGGCACCAAGTTCAGCGCGCAAGATTGCCTCGGCGCGGGAAACCAGCGCCTGGGCTTCGCTCCCGCGCGCCACGAAACGCACATCCACCTGGCCCGGCCGTGCGCAATAGCCGATCTCCAGTCCGCTGGCGACGAGTTCGCCGAGCGGAAGTTCGATTCGTTCCTGCACCTGCGATTCGCCGATGCCGTTCGTGCGAAAAGTGCGGCAGACGAAGGCGGAGGAGCTGGGAAGCACGTGGCGGATCAATGGCAGGCCAAAGTTGGTGAACATCGGGTGCAGTTCGCGCGGCGGGCCGGGGAGCATCATCAACCATTGCGGCCTGGTGGCGGAGCCGGTTTCCATCGCCAGACCCGGCGCGGTTCCGAAATGATTTGGCAATACCGTGGCCCCCGCCGGCACCTGCGCTTCCGCCCGCGTGCGCGCGGGCACCGGACGATTCCGCCGCGTGAAACGAGATTGAATCTGCTGCCACACCACCGGGTCTTCCACCAGCGTCCGCCCCAGCAGGCTGGCGATCGTCTCGCGGGTGAGATCGTCTGAGGTGGGCCCGAGGCCGCCGGTTGTGATGACGACATCGGCGCGCGACAAGGATTCGCGCACAGCCGTAGCGATTTCGTCCGCGGTATCTGCCACCGCGATCTGCCGGCTGACAACATAGCCGGCATCCGCCAGCTGGCGGCAGAGCCATTGCTGGTGGGTGTTCAGCACGCGGCCGAGCAGGAGTTCGCTGCCGGTGTTGATGATCTCAACAATCATGGAAACAGAAGAACCGCGCGGGCCGCGTCAGGAAAGCTATTTTCCGTCCGGCCTCGATGAAGAAGAGCGACGGATCTCCGCATTGAACACACCGGCAATGCAGCTTTGGTTGTCGTCCGGCACGCACAGGTAGATTTTTCCCGGCAGCCGCGTTCCCTTGAGGGCGCCAAATTCCAATTTCAATGCGTAACCGTTGGTGAATGTCTCCATCCGATTCGTTTCTCCCTCACGCCAGCGCAGCACCACGCGGGGAGAACGAATGTTGTTCGAAGTAATCAACGCGGAACGTTCGCTGAGTTCTTCCGGTGAACGCGCATAAAGCTGGATCGAAAGCTCCAGCTTGGGCGGTCGGTCGTGGCCCATCCGCAGGTTCAACGTGTTTCCCAGCAGCACGGCGCGATCGCAGACGAAATCGGCGCCACGGATTTTTCCGAAAGCGGTTTCCGCCGGGATTGTTTCGCCGGAGAGATCCAGTTTCCAGACGACCGTTCCTGCGGGCAAATCGCGTTTTTCCGCCGCCGGCTCTGAAGGTCCGCTTGAGGCTTTCGGCGCATTCCGGTGCGAACGGAACCAGAGGATTGAACCGGTGGCCAGCAAGGCGAGTGCGACCGTTCCTGCGGCAACCATTGGAGCGAGTCCGAAAGCTGGTTTTCCTGGCAGCGGGCTGGCGGGTGCCGCCGTGGTTTGAACTGGACGCCGTTTGCCCGCCTCGGAGGCGGTGAGAACAAACTTGGAATCCGGCGAGGCGGGCGGGCGCGGAACGACGATCTGACGAAAGCAGGTGGGACAATCCAGTTGTGAGCCGGAAGCGCTGGAATCCGCTGTGATGTGCTGGCCGCACACCGGACAGGCAAACTTGAACTCGCTCATGGCCGACTGAAGAATTCCACATCGGCCGAAAACGAACAACCAGTAATTGACCCGGCGCAAACCTCGGGCTGCGTTGTCGTTTCTGAAGCCAGCGGAGGAATCGCTGCCAACAGAGCGCGCGCCCTGAAGACGCAGTCCCTTCGCACTTCCGTCTGGCGGAGGACCCAATGCCGGCGCTAGTCCGCCTGCATTCCAATCTGTTTGAAGAACGGTTGCAGCGACCGCGGGCGGCCCAGGAACTTCTCGATCGAGACATTCACGTCGCGTGAATCGCCCGGTTCATAGATTTCACGGCGCAACCGCATGCCGGCATCCCGGTCTAAGTAGCCGTCCGCCGCTTTTTCGAAGACGGTCGCCATGTCGGCCGAGATCGCATCCGCCCATGCGTAGCCGTAGTAACCCGCCGAGTAGCCAATGATGTGGCCGAAGTAAGCGACGAACGCCGTGTCCGGCACCATGGGCAGAAAGATTTCGCTCAGCTTCTTGTTCGAAAGCGCCAATGCCTCACTCGCATTGGAGGCGTTGACCTGTGAATGCAGCGTCAGATCCATGATGCCAAACGCAAGCTGGCGGCGATAACGTGTTGCTTCCGTCGCCAGACGCGCTTCCTTGAGTTTCTCGAGGATTTCCACCGGAATCTTCTGCGATGGATCGCGATAGTCCGCAGCGAAACTATCGAGGACTTTTTTGTCCCACACCCAATGTTCCAGCATCTGGGAAGGTGCTTCCACGAAATCCCGCGGCACGCTGGTCCCCGAGAAACGGGTGTATCTGGCGCGGGTCAGGATGGAATGCATCGCGTGGCCGAACTCGTGAAACAGGGTTTCCACGTCGCTGTGCGAAAGCAGGGAGGGGCGGTTGGTCGTTGGCGCGGGAAAGTTGCAAACGAGGGCCACGGTCGGCCGCTGATACCTGCCATCGCGTTTCAGTTTGCCGTCGATGATTCCGAACTGGGCGAAGTGATTGTATTTTCCTTCGCGCGGGAACATGTCGAGATAGAACATGCCCATTGGCTCGCCGGACTTGTCGTCGAAGACCGCGTACAGCTGCAGGTCTTCGATCCACTTGTACGGCGCTTCCACCGCCTGGAATTTCAATCCAAAGATGCGCTGGTAAATCGCGAACATGCCGTCGAGCACCCGTTGGTAGGGGAAATAGACGCGCAATCGTTCGGCATCGACGTTGTAGCGCTCCTTCTTCAGCTGGTTGCTGAAATAACGCCAGTCCCAAATCTCGATCCGCGCATTCGCATCGCCGGTTTCCGCCACTTTCATTTTTCGGAACTCCTCCAGCTCCGCGTTAAACTTTGGCTGAAGCCCGGCCGTGAGCTGTTCCTCAAACGCCATTGCCGTGGCAGCGTTCTTCACCATCTTTACTTCCGTGCCGTAATCTGCCCAATTCGCGTAGCCGAGCCGGCGTGCGATGTCATTGCGCAAGGGCAGGATTTTCTCGAGCAGGGGAATGTTCTCCTCGCGTGCGAGATTGTCGTGCTCCACGAGCATCCGCTTGCGCGTGGCCTCCACTTTGGCGTTGTCCATCACGGTGATGTAATGCCACGTCACGTTGGCCAGCGCGGTGTATTCGTCGTCGCCGCTCTTGATCTGCTCCAGGAAATCGTCCGGCACGCCCGCCAGCTCGGCCCGGGTGAACTTCAGCGGCTGCTTCGCTTTGGTGATGTTGTTTTGGAAATCCGTAGAAAGGGCGGTGAGCTGCTTGCGCAAACGTTCCACTTCGTCGCGCTCGACTTTCGGCAGATGCAATCCCGCGCGGCGGTAATCACGCATCGTTTCCTTCAGCAGCTTCGCGTCCTCTCCATCCAGGTTCGGATTCGTGTCGGCGTAAGCTTTCACGACGCGGTAAACGTCCTCGCGATAATCCAGCCCGACGAGCCACGCTTCGTATTCCTTGATCGCCGCCGTGGCCGCGTCACGCAATGCCGCATCGGTGCTGGTCTGCTCGATGACGGACAGCCGGTTTGCCACCGACATCAATTCGAAGGCCAGGTCGTCGAGCGCACGCACCGTGTTGTCGAACGAGACCTGTGCGAGATCGGTCTTGCCGATGCGATCCAGCGTGGCGTTGCCGGCGGAGATGGCATTCGTGACGGTTGCCTTGATTTGTTCCGGCGTGGTTTCGAACTGAGGCAGGGCAATCCGGGAATTGAACTTCGCGGCGAGCTGTTGAATGGCTTCAAAGTTCGCCGGCATTGCGTGGGCTTGAAAACTCGGAGCCGGGGCGGATGAATCATGCACGGTTTTTTCGGGCGAATCGGGAGTGGTGGAACAGGCGGTGAGGGAGGCGGACACGGCGAGCATGGTTAAAAAATTCCAGCGCATAAGGTGTGCGGAAAGCTAGTCCACAAACGCAGAATGCGGAAAGCAAAAAGCCGGTGCAGAGCGGTTGGGCGGGAGGCTTTTCCTTTTTCAGCCGGGTTTCAAAGCGCGACCCATAATGCGAGCATTCCTGCGAAACAAATCCGTGCGCGCCCGATGATTTCGTGGCTTATTACCTCCAGCATGAATATTCAGGTTGCGGTTCTGTGTGATGCGGCCACAGAGGAAAACGGGAAGCTGAACCTGCTGGGAGCCTTCGACACCATCTACGCGCAGCAGCTTCCGGCCGTGCATCCGCAATGCGCGCTGGCGTTGCGCGTCACGTTCGGCAATGAGGACGAAGGCACGCGCGACCTCCGGCTGAACTTCGTGGATGCCGATGGGCGGGCGATCATGCCACAGATTCCCATCCCGTTGCAGATTCATCTTCCGGGCGACACCCATTTCACCACGCGCAATTTCATTGTGAACATACAGCAGCTGAAGTTCGAACAACCCGGGTTGTATTCGATGGATGTTGTCCTCGATGGAACCACGCGGACCAGCATTCCCATGCTGGTCAAACACACTCCGCCCACTGCGTAAGCTGCAGGCAGTCGCCAGACGGGATTCCAGCAAGCGGGAACGGCGCAGGACCCTCTTCGGGGCCTTCGTTGTGCGAACCTGCTCCACGGAAGGGCCCTACTTGCCTTTGCCGCGCGTTTTGAATGTCAGCTCGGCAATGCCGGATTTGTCCAGCTCCCCCAGCCCTTCCGCCACCATCAGGTCGAATTGTTTCTTTGTCGCGGCTGCGAGCGGAAGGTTCAGTCCTTCAGCTTTGCCGAGCTTTAGTGCAATGCCCGAATCCTTGGCCGCATGTGCCGCGGAGAAAAAGCAGGAATGCTCCCGGTTCTGCATGTCTTCGCCATCGGTCTGGAGCACGCGTGAGTTCGCGCCGGTCTGCGAAAACACTTCGCGCACCAGCGAGAGATCCAGCCCGAGCGCATCCGCCAGGCCCAATCCTTCCGCCAGGCCAGCTGTGTTGATGTTCATCACCATGTTCACGAGTGCCTTGAGCTGTGCGGCCTTGCCGCTGCCGCCAATGTAGCGGACGTTCGAGCCGAGCTTTTCCAGAATGGGTTTCGCCCGTTCGAAGGTTTCGGGTTTCCCGGCGCACATCAGATACAGCGTGCCTTCGCGCGCCTGCGGAATGCTCGACGCCATGCATGCTTCCAAGGATGCCGCTCCCGCCTTGGCTGCCTTCGTTTCGACCCACACATGCACGCCGGGCGAAACGGTGGCGCAGTCGATGAAGAGTTTCCCTTTGGCGCGCTTCAGCAATCCGCCGGTGAAAATCTGCTTCATCGCTTTGTCGTCAGTGACGACCGTGATCACGACATCGGATAACCGTGTGAGCATCGCGGGATTTTCAACGGGCGTGGCGCCCAGTTCTTGAGCCACGGATTGCGCTGTCGCGGAATTCGCGTCATAGACTGCGGCGATCGCGAACCCGCAATCCTTCAATCGTCGAGCCATGTTCGCGCCCATCCGGCCCACGCCTGCAAAGCCAATTCTCATAGTCGTTCCTCGTGTGAATGCTTCGGAGCCTAAAGCAATCCTGCACAAACGCAATGAGGCCAGCGAGTCGCCAGCCGTTCGGTCCGTGAACCCGGAGGGAACATTCAACGTTCAACATTCAGGGTAGGGTTGCCTGAGGCTCAGGCAACCCGCGCTGAAAGGCGGGAAGAGGCGCGATCTGGAACTTCTGTGTGTGATTGTTCACACCACGTCCTCTGCGCCGCGCTGCGGCGCGGATGCCCAGG
>CAMLLE010000064.1 GCA_946480555.1 uncultured Verrucomicrobia subdivision 3 bacterium | reverse complement strand
TATCGGATTCAGGTCGCCAGCAACACGCCGAGCTGGAAGCTGCGCCTGGCGGTGACCAATGGCGAAGCCATGCTGTTGATTCAGAAAGACGCTTTGCCGAATGTCGTTGGCGGCAGCGGGAATTCCTATTCGCTTGGCGGTGGACGTCGGATGCAGAAGGCGGGAGACGAGCATTACCTGCTGTTGCCTGACCATTCCTCACTCACGAATGTTCCTGCGGGCACGTATTACCTGGCGGTGATCAGCGAAGGGCAAAATCCATCAGGAAGCACAATCGGCACGGGTGGCAGTGGCTTTGTGTTGACGAGCATCGGCGTCCAGCCCACGAACCAGTTGGGGAATCTCACGGCAGTCGGTCCGGATCTGACCATGTCTGATTCATTGCTGGGCGGCGAAGTGAAGCACTATCAATTCACCGTTTCCCCCGGCGTTCTTGCGATGGAGGTCCGCCTCAACAATCGCGTGGCCAATCCGCGCATGAGTTTGCGGGCGGATGGATTGTTGACGGCACCGGTGGGATCGTATGGCCGTGATGCGGGTGTCTCCTACACCTGGCAGGACCAGCACATTATCACCATTGCCACGCCGCAACCCGGCACTTACACGCTGGCGGTGCAGGCGGATCAATTTATCAGCGGCTATTCGAACGCAACTTACCAGGTCGTCGTGCATCCGATGATCGCCACACCGGTCGCCTTCGATGGCGGCACGGCGACCGTGACCGGGCACACGAACAACGTCTGGCGTTATTTCGTTTTCGATGTTCCCACGAATACCTTTGGCTGGGACATTCGTCTGACGAACACCAGTGGAGATCCCCGCATGGTCATCTGTCGCGACCTGGCTCCGAACTTCACCTACACGTCCACCTACAACGGCAGCGGCTGGTATTATCCGTGGACCTACACCACCTGGCCGAGCAGCAACCACTGGGCGGCGGCGTACGACTGGACCGGCTTCTACTACGATCCGAACGGAACGAATCGTTACGGTCACATCCTGCAAATGGGCCGGAACAATCCACTGGAACCCGGGCGCTATTACGTGGGAATCTTTGCCGGCAATTCAACGGCGGCGGGCTCAATGAATTACACGCTCCTCAGCCGCGGCATTGGAACCAACCAGAGCATTCCGATTCTCAACCTGCCGTTTGTGGGCTCTGTCAGCGGGACGAACATCCCGGCCCGTGAAGCGGTTTACTACAAGGTTCAGGTTCCCGCAGGAATGGCTTCCTGGAAGCTGCGCCTCGTTCCAACCAACGGCGAGGCGATGATGCTGGTTCAAAAAGACTCGCTGCCGAATGTCGTGGGCGGTGGTTCATCGCCGGTTCAGATCGCTGGCGGACGCTCAGTTCAGAAAGCAGGCAACGAACAGTTCACGCTGCTGCCGCGCACTTACGAAGCCACGATCACGAACGGCACCTACTACATCGCCGTTGTGAGCGAGGGGCGGAATCCTTCGGGCAGCACCATTGGAACAAATGGTTCCTCGTTCACTCTTCACAGCTTCGGGCCGGCCACGACGAACCAGCTGGGAACGGTGGATTCTTCGGGCGCGACGGACATCATCTTCAATGACGCGCTGGAAGGCGGCGATTTCAAATACTATCAGTTCACCGTTCCGCCCGGGACGCTCAGCCTCGAAGTGCATCTGGAGAATCGGGTGGCGAATCCTCACATGACCTTGCGGGCGGATGGCGATCTGCCCCGGCCGATCGATTCCTACCCGGTAAGCGATGGCCATTCCTACAGCTACAATGACAGCACGTTGATCAACATCACGAGTCCGACGCCGACGAACTACACGTTGTGCGTTTCCGCACGGACCTTTGTTTCCGGGTATTCCAACGCCACCTACACGATCCGATTGCATGCGCTGGGATTGGTTCCAGTGGCGTTCGATGGCGGAACGAATCGCGTGATCAACCAGCCGGCGGGCACTTGGCAGTATTTCACGATCAACGTTCCCTCAAATGCGTTCGGGTGGGATCTGCGGCTGACCAACATCACCAGCGGCGATCCGCGTTTCGCGATCCGGCGCGACACCTTGCCCGACGGCCTTTACACGCATGCGGACAACGGTGGCGGCTGGTATTATCCGTGGTCCTACACCAGCTGGCCGTCTGGATTCCAATTGGGGGCGGCAGGTGATTGGACCGGTTATTCCTACGATTCGAGAGGCAGCAACATCTACGGCACGCAGATTCAGATTGGCATGGGGAACCCGCTTTCTCCGGGCACGTACTACGTTGGGGTGATCAATGGCAGTGGAACTACGCCGATGAGCTACACCATCTACAGCCGTGGCATTGGCACGAACCTTTCCATTCCCATCTACGAGCTGCCGTTCGTTGGGAGTGCCACAACCAACGCTTTGCCGCCACGTGAGGCGGCCTTCTATCGCGTGAACGTTCCCAACGGCCAGCGTAACTGGAAGCTGCGGCTTTCGCCGACGATAGGTGAGGCGATGCTAATCCTTCAGAAGGATTATCTCCCGAGCATCTATGCGGGTGGCGCGTCTCCGACCACGGTCAGCGGCGGACGCTCATTGCAGAAAGCCAGCCACGAACAGTACCTGCTGCTGCCCAATGCCGGCCAGACCACGATTCCTGGAGGCACCTACTATCTGGGCATCATTGGCGAAGGCGTGAATCCCCTCAGCTACCGATACGGATCCAATTCCAGCAGCGCGACGCTGACGAGCTTTGGCGCGTTGACCTACACGAATCTTGGAAACGTGAATCCGACTCCGATCACGCGGACCAACTTGTTGCAGGCGGGCGAAATTGCGATTTACCAGTTTGCGGTGACCAATTCTCCCGCGTTGGAAGTGCGGCTCGACAGCAAGACCGGGAATTCCTACATGCGGATGAACACCCAGACGAATCCGCCGATTGGCTATTACTCGTACGGCTACAACAACGGCGAGAATCCGAACTGGACCGATCACCGGATTTTCACGCTGCCGAATGTGAATCCCGGTCCATTCTCGCTGACTGTCCACGCCGACCCCAATACCGATGCCGGTTACACGCTGGTGGTGCGGCAGTTGGTGGCGGCTGATCTGGCGTTCGATCGCACGCTGAGCACGCCTTCGATCACGAACGTCGCGTCAGGCACGCTGACCGACCAGCAGCATGCGTATTTCAGGGTCACTGTTCCCGCCACGTTCAACGGCCAGCCGGTGCTGGGCTGGAAACTCACGCTGGATCACACGCAAGGCAATCCCCGGCTGCGCGTCCGGAAAGACACGCTTCCCGACGACAACTACAATGTCGGCAACTCGCCGTACAATCTGGAGCAGATGGCGGTGGTGCCGCCTTACCTCACACCGGGAACCTGGTATGTGGATGTGCAGGGGCAGGGGTCGTCTCAATTCACCCTGACGAGCAGCGCGCTGCTCCTGGAACGTCCGGCCTGGAACATGCCGGCCATCGGCCAGAGTGTGACCACGCCCGGCTTGCCCGCCGGCGGGCCGCTCTTCGGCGATACGGGTATCGGCACCAACGGCGTGCCGCTGCCATCCGATCAGGGCGTCGATCTCGAACAAGGGCGTTTCCACTATTACGCGGTGGTCGTTCCTTCCAACAATGTTGGCGTGCTGCGGACGCGATTGGATGCGATCAGCGGTAATCCCAACCTCTACATGCGCGTGGGCGGCGCGCCGACGTTGAGCCACTACGTGAACGGCGATTATTATTACTCTGGCCTGCTCCACGAACGCGAACTCACCGCCAACATCGGCAGCGAATACGGAAACTGGGTGCCGATCTCCGGCCGCGATGAACATCAGCTGACGCCGGGCATCTGGTACATCGCCGTGCAGGCGGGTGGGAATTCCAATGTCCGCTATCGCCTGCAAACCTCCGTTGGCGTTGTGGCGGACCTCGCGTTCAACGGTGTGGCGCTCATCAGTCAGACGCTGGCCGCTGGCGACTGGCGTTACTACCGCGTGTTCATTCCCACAAATGCGCCAACTTCCTGGAACGTCACTTTTGCCCAGAACCTTGGTGACGTGATCATGTATGTCCGCGACGTCACGCCACCAGGGCAGGGGAGCAGCGCGACGGATTATCGCCATTGGAGCACGGACGACAAAAACTTCGGGCCGTATCCGATCATTGATCCGCCCGGCACAACGAATCTCCCATGTCCGCCGCTGCGTCCGGGCAGTCATTATTACCTCGGATTCCGGGCGGTGAACGACGCCACCTTCTCCGTGAGCTGCACCACGAATTCAGCCGCGATCAACTACACGAACGTGATCGCGTTTTACGGCGGCGGCGTGACCAACGTGATTCCCGCCAACGGCGCGTTGCGCTATCGCATCGATGTTCCTGCAGATGCACGGCGGTGGATCCATACTTCGACGCATTCCAACTCGGTGGATCTTTACCTGGAGCAGGGCAGCATTCCGAAACCGCCGAATGAACGCCACTGGTGGTCGGGCAATGCCGCCAACAGCACTTTGAATCAGCAGCTTTACGGCGTGGGCTGGCCATGGCGTCCGGCCTATTCATATTTCCTGTTCGTGACGAACACGACTGCAATCCCGCAGAACTTTGTGTTCCACATGAACGGGCAGAATGCGGCCACCGACGACTACGACGGCGACGGTTTGCCCGATGCCTGGGAATTGACGTATTGGCCGGGCATTTACAGCTACAACGGCACTGGCGATCCGGACGGCGATCTGGTCACCAACGCCGAGGAATGGCCGGAAGCAACGAACCCCACGAACTCGCTCAGCTTCAATCCGCGGTTGCTTGTGAATGCGAACAACGGAATCGTGACGCGCAATCCAGCGGGCAATGCCACGATCACGCCGCCGAAGGTCTGGTACGCGCCGAACACAACCGTGCAGCTATCCGCGACACCCAACGCCGGGTACAGCTTCATGGGCTGGAGCGGCGATGCGTCTGGCGGCAGCAATCCGTTCAACCTGCTGATGAACGGACACAAGACAGTGACGGCGTTGTTCGGCATCACCAACAACTCCGGCGCGGACTACCAGTTCCAGATGACGCTCAACAGTTCCGTCGGTTCGCCGCCGCCGTTGCAGAACATCGGCGCCGGGAATATCTACGCCGCTGAAATGGTGGACAATTGTTCCCGCCAGGTGCTGCAGTTCCCCTTGCACAACGGCGTGCGGCTGCAGCCCACTGCCAGTGTCATTCCGACCAACGTTTACACGATCGTGATGCTGTTCCGCTTGAACGAGACGAATGGCTATCGCCGCTTGATCGATTTCAAAGCGGGCACGGTGGAGCAGGGCGTTTACGTACGCGACGGGCGGTTGAACTTCTACGGTTCGGCTGAAGGCGCGGTGCCGACGATTCTCGCCGGCGCTTATGTCCAGGTGGTGGTTACGCGCAATGGCACCAACCTCGTCGGCTATGTGAACGGTGTGCAGCAGTTCAGCTTCGTGGACAGCAGCGGTCACGGCATCATCAGCAGCGCGAACGACCTCCGGTTCTTCAAGGACAACGGCGCCACGGAGGAAAGCGCTGGAGCTGTCGCTCGCATTCGCCTCTATGCGGCAGCGATGCCGCCGGAACAGGTGGCTCTGCTGGATCGCACGGACTGCGATTCGGCGCCGTACTTCCTGCGGCCTTATTTCCTGACGAACGTTCTCCAGCTGCCGGTGACTTCGGTGGTGGCAGGCGTGACGTATCGATTGGAAACATCAACGAACCTTTCGCTCTGGTCGAGCATTGCCACCGGCACGCCGCCATCCAGTTCGATGATGTTCATCGATCCGAACGCGACGAATCACGTCCGGCGGTTGTATCGGCTGGTGACGCCGTAGCGGAAGATCGCTGCCGCGAGGCCATGCCGGTTGAGCTCGTGATGAATGTTGGGCACCAAACGTTCGTGGTTGAACGGTGCGGGCGGGGCTGATTGGGCCTCCGCCTGCACCGGATTGCGAACGCGCCCATCGTCACTTTTTCACCCAGAATCGAATTGCCCGTAACTGCGCTTTGCGGTATCACGGCACTTGTGAGGATTTCGCGCCAGTCACGGCGGTTCAAAAGTGCTCCCGGCCCAAAGCGCAGCGCGCGGCTGCATTCCGGATCCGCGTTCAGCCTCATCGAACTCCTGATCACGATGGTGCTGCTGATCATCATGTCCATCATGCTTTGGGGCTTCGGATCGGAGAGCCATCAGCGAAGCCAGAAGCGGCTTTGCCAGGAGAACCTCCAGAAGCTGCATCTCGCCATGGAGATTTACGCGAACGATTTCAAAAACGAATTTCCGTTCGTGCCGCCGGCGCGCAATTCCGCCGAGGCGCTCGATACCCTGGTTCCCAAATACTCCGCGGACACCAGTCTGTTCATCTGTCCGGGCAGCAAGGACGACGACCTTCCCTCAGGCGAATCCATCCGCAAACGCCGGATCAGCTACAGCTACTACATGGGGCGCGACAAGAAGGACACCGCTGAAGTGCTGCTCTCGGACAAACAGGTGAACAGCCTGGCCAAAGCGTTGAACGATCCCGTGTTCTCGGACACGGGCAAACCGCCGGGAAACAATCATCACAAGTTCGGTGGAAATTTTTTGTTTGTGGACGGGCGACTGGAACACAGTTCCAATCGCGCCGCCTTCAATTTGAATCTCGGTCCGGGCGTGGTGCTGTTGAACCCGTGATCGCTTCCGGATGGTTGCCGCGCGTTTTCCGTGGCTCGATCCGGCTGGCTGATCGCAATCGAAACGGAAGTTCCTTATGAAAATCCTCTGCAACTGCGGCGCGAAGTTCGCGGTGGACGTGACGCCCGAAATGGCAAGCCGTCCCGTGCAATTTGTCTGCCCGTCCTGTGGACTGGATTCATCCGAAGCGGTGAATCAGTTGATCCGGCAGGAACTCGCCGCCGTGGCTTCCGCGGCACCAGCTCCCGCTCCGGCTTCTGTCCCCGCGGTTCAGGCCACCGCGACCGCTACGGCGACCGCAACGGCCGTGGTTGAATCGCACCCAAAACCTGGCACGCGCATTCACGTGGCGACGCCGACCACGCCGACCACGGCTGCCGCGGGTGCGGCGGCGGCCGGACAGATTTGCGCCAAACATCCGGGAAACGAGGTTGCCCACAAATGTCTCGTCTGCGGAAAGCCCATGTGCCCGAAATGCATGGAGCTGTTTGGATACGTCTGCTCGCCGTTCTGCCGTTCGCGCGCGGAAGCTCGCAAGATGACCATCCCGGTTTACGCGGGCCAGAAGTCCGTGAGTGAAGCGCGGCTCTGGCGAAAAGTCGGCATGGTGGTCGCCAGCGTTTGTGTCGTATTGGGGCTGTTGCTCGGCGCGTGGGTTTATTACGAGTGGTTCCTTTCGCGGCCAAAGACGCATTTCGCCGTCCAGTTTCCCGACGGCATTTTCACGGGGCAAACCGAGTTTTGCAGCCGCGATCAGATGATTTTCCTCCATGGCGTAACGCTGTCCCGCTACGACTTGAAGGCGAAGAAGGAGGTCTGGTCGCGCGAACTGGTCAGCGCCGAGGGCGTGAAGGCATTTCGCGAGGAAGCGCACCGGATGGCCAGCGAATGGAACACCGCCGCTCGCGAACGCGGCGGTTACGTGCCGCGGTTTCCGACCGACGAGGAGCTCTACGAAACCGCCATCAACATGGCCGCCGCCACATTTGATGTCCATGTGCAGAGTTCAAACGTCTGGCTCGCGGTGGAGAACTCGGGAAAAGTGGTGCTGCTCGATTGGGAAACCGGCAAGGATGGAAAAGAGATTCCCATCGGCAGTGGCCCCGCCTTGATTACCCGCGACAACGACAAGCTAACGGCGCGCACGATGAATGAGCTCACGCAGCGGGTGATCACGCACGTGGATCTCAAGTCCGGCGAAAGCCGTGTAGAGATGCTCGGCGACCCAGTGCAGCCAAAAGTCGCAACCGCAAAATCCGGCCGCACCGCGCCGAAAAAGCCCGCGGCAAATCAGACGGCGACCATCGGCCTGCCCACGGTTGCGACTGCCGCCAATGCCCGCACGCCGATGGACCCCGCCAAAGTGGCGGCGGACGTGCAGAACCTTTCCGGCCCGGCGAAGATCGCTTTGCCGGCCACCGTTGCGAACACCTTGAATCAGCAGCGCATCTTGCGTGCGTTGGAGGATGACGATGAAAGCCGCGAAATCGCCGCGCGCAAGGCTCTGGGTGCAGCGGTCACCCCGGCGGATTCGGTGCATTACGTTGCCAGCCGCCATGGTAACTATGGCTTTGGAATCAAACTCATCGAACACCGGCTGGTGGAACGGGTGGCCATGAAGGAGCCGCCGAAAAAGTCGGCGCTCGACGGCGATGTGAACGTCACTCAATCGATGGAGATCGCGAATGAATTGTTGAACGAAATGCAGCGCAACGCCGGGGGCGACAAAGTCGTCGAAGACGAAAGCCGGTTTCTGGTGACAGTTCACAGCATGGATGCCAAAACGCCGGATTGGAGCGGCGAAGTGATCGGCAAACCGCAGTTGTTCCCGTTGAAAACAGGTACGGTGGTGGCGGGCGGCGCGATGATCGTGGTGCTGGACAAGTCCAACAAGAAACTGTGGGAGGCGAAGTTCACGCACAAGATTCCCAACGCCTGGAGCTTCGACGATGAAGAAGATTCCAAGTCCGGACAATTCCCGTGTGCAGAGCGGGATGGCCGGGTTTACGTCTGCGACCAGGCGATGCTGACCGCGTTCGATGCAAACACCGGCGCAGTCGCCTGGCGCCTGCCATCGGTCGGGATCGCCGGGTTATTGTTTGATGAAGCCGGAAACGTTTATGTGAACACGACGACTGCCGGCCTGGACTCGGTGAAGTATTCACGGCAGATCGATGTGACGAAGGCGGTCAGCGCGGTGATTCTCAAAGTGGATGGCAAGACCGGCAAAGCGCTCTGGACGAGTCAAGCAGGCGGATTCATTTCATATCTGAGTGGGAAGTACATTTACGTGGCCAGCTGGAACGACGCAGACGACCTGAAGGACAGTCCGTTTGCCACGGGGCTTGAGACGCCCTCGTATGTGCGGGTGAAGCGCATCGATCCGGATGACGGCCGGATCCGCTGGGATTATCACAAGACCCGCGCGCCGCTCGCGGTCCATTTCGACGAAAACCAGATTCAGATCGTTTACAAGAAGGAGATGGAAGTCCTTCGCTACGTGTCGTTCTGAGCTGTTTCGATGAGTCAACACAAGGGCGCCAGCGGCAAAGACGGGATGAAGTGTTGGTCTGGGAAGATCGAACGCCGAGTGTTCTCCCCTGAATGTCGGGCGCTGATTGTTCATGGTTGAATGTTCATCCCCGATTCTCTTTGCGTCTTCTCCTCCTTCGCGCCGTTGCGTTGACCCGCAGAAGACTGCTTCCAACCGCTTCCTTGACTAGAAATGCCCGCCACTTAATATTCGCCGACCTTTAGTTGGTCTTTTGGAATAGAAAACGAAAATGAGCACAATCTATGATATTCAGGCGCGTGAAGTCCTCGATTCACGCGGAAATCCGACGGTCGAAGTGGACGTGATCCTCGCCGGCGGCGCAGTCGGCCGCGCGGCCGTTCCTTCTGGTGCCAGCACTGGCGAACATGAAGCGATCGAACTGCGCGACGGCGACAAAAAGCGCTTCCTCGGGAAGGGTGTTTCCAAGGCCGTCAAGAATGTCACAGAGAAAATCCTGCCTGAGCTCCAGGGCATTGACGCGCTCGACCAGCTCGCCGTGGACGGTGCAATGCTCGCGCTGGACGGCACAGAAACCAAATCCAAACTCGGCGCGAACGCCATTCTCGCGGTCTCGCTTGCTAATGCGAAGGCTGCTTCCGAAGCGCTCGGAGTCCCGCTGTTCAAATATCTCGGCGGACCCAACGCCAAGGTGCTTCCCGTTCCGATGGCCAACGTCATCAACGGCGGCGCGCACTCCGATGCGCCGATTGATTTCCAGGAATTCATGATCATGCCGCACGGCTTGCCGACGTTCAGCGAAGGCTTGCGCGCGATCACGGAAATTTTCCACGCGCTCAAATCCGTGTTGAAGAAACGCGGCCTCAGCACCGCGGTGGGTGATGAAGGCGGTTTCGCCCCGAAGCTCGACAGCGTCGAAGACGCGATCGAATCCATCCTGCAGGCGACGAAGGACGCAGGTTACAAAGCGGGCAAGGAAATCTACCTCGCGCTCGATGTTGCCAGCTCCGAGTTCTACAACAAGAAC
>CAMLLE010000063.1 GCA_946480555.1 uncultured Verrucomicrobia subdivision 3 bacterium | reverse complement strand
GGATGGCGATGCTATCAGACGGCGGAGGTTCAGATTCTTTAAACACGGGAAGGCGGGTATTGTTAACGCAAAGACTCAAAGGACGCGGAGTCGCGAAGAAAATCGCTGAACCCATGCTCTGCGATTTTCGCGTCTCTGCGTTGAAATAGACGGCTCATTTCTTTGAAAACAGTATCATGGCCACGCCGGCTGCCGTGCAGGCTGCGCCGCCGCTGAGCAGCAGGATTGCCGGTTTGCTCGAGGAGCCGCGCAGGGCGCGGCCGAGTTTCGATTCAACCGAGTTGCGCGCTTCCCAGCCATTAACGAGCAGCACGACTCCGCCGGCCAGCAGTGCGATACCGAGGATTTTCTTCATTTGAGTTTCGAGTGGTTTGATTCTGATTCAACAACGGCCGCAATGCATTTCCTGTGTGGCTGGCCGGGCACGCCGCGATGTCTTCGGGGGTGCCGACCGCAACAATCTTTCCGCCCTCGTCACCGGCGTCCGGTCCGAGATCTATCACCCAATCGGCGCACTTGATCACGTCCACGTTATGCTCGATCACGAGGACGGAATGCCCCGCATCGACGAGCCGCTGGAAAACCTTGAGCAGAATGCGGACGTCCTCGAAATGCAGCCCCGTGGTGGGCTCATCAAACAGAAAAAGCGTTCGATCATCCACAGGCGGCCTGTGCCCGCCGGATTCGGTGATTCGAGCGTCGGCATGGCAGTCGCCAACCGCCGCCGCGGTTTCCGTCAAATGACGGATCAGTTTCAGCCGCTGGCTTTCGCCGCCGGACAATGTGTTGATCGGTTGGCCGAGCTTGAGGTAACCCAGCCCGACTTCCTGCAATAGCTTCAAGCTCGCGAGCGCGCGTTGGGCAGATCTGGAATCGAAGCCTTCCAGGAAATCGATGACTTCGTCGGCAGTCGATTCAAGGATGTCGCCGATCGAAAAGGCGGCTTCGAGTCCCGGTTTTGAGGTTCCGGTTTGGTTGCCCTCGATTCTGACATCGAGAATATGCTGGCGATAGCGGCGGCCGTTGCAGTCCGGGCAGCGAATGAACACGTCGCTGAGAAACTGCATCTCGATTTTCTCGAACCCAGCGCCACGGCAGCGTTCGCACTGGCCCTGGGCGGAGTTGAAACTGAAGGCGCTGGCGTTCAATCCGCGTTGTTTCGCGACTTCGCTCTGGGCGAACACTTCGCGAATGTCGTCGAAGGCGCCGATATAAACCGCCGGATTTGAACGCGGCGTTTTGCCGAGGGACGATTGATCGACCAGGACCACGCGGCTGAGATGCTCGAAGCCTTCGAGGATTGTGGATTGCGGATTGCGGATTGCGGAATCAGCGGTGTCGGCCGCGTCAGAAGAATCTTCCGACGGTTCGAGGCCCTCCAATGCTTTGGCGAATCGCTGGCTGGCGATCTGGGATCGGAGCTTCCGTTCCAGGGCGGGCAGGAGCAGTTCGCGAATCAGCGTTGTCTTGCCGGAACCGCTCACGCCGGTGACCGCGACGAAGCGTGCGAGCGGGATTTCCACTGAAACTTCCCGCAAGTTGTGCAAGGACGCATTCCGGAGTTTCAGGCTTGGGCTGTCATCGTCGCGATTTGTGATAGGCGCAATTGCGTCGTTCAGAACCATCGCCGACGCCACGCTGAACGGCTGAGCCAAGACGGGCCTGCGATCAGGAATTTCAATCTGCTTTCGTCCGCTGAGATACTGGCCTGTGAGCGAGTCGGCGGATTCGAGAACGTCGTCGAACGAACCTTGAAACACCACGCGGCCGCCGGTTGCGCCGTGGCCTGGACCAATGTCAACGATCTGATCGGCTGCGCGCATCACGCTGGCTTCGTGCTCCACGACGACGACCGTGTTTCCGGCATCGCGCAGTTGCTCCAGAATGCGGACCAGGCGATCCGTGTCGCGCGGATGCAGCCCCACGCTCGGTTCATCCAGCACGAACAATGTGTTTACCAGCCGCGTTCCCAAGCACGTCGTGAGGTTCACCCGTTCGGTTTCTCCGCCCGAAAGCGAACGTGTCGGACGATCCAGCGTCAGGTAACCGAGACCTACATCGTTCAGGAACTTCAGCCGCGAGCGCACTTCCGTGAGGACAATTTCGACTGGCGATTGCGGACTGCGGATTGCGGAATTCCTTCGAGTTCGAAATTTCTCTGAGACGGCTTCCACCAACGTCAAGGCATCGCGAACTGGCAACGCATAGAATTCCGAAAGCGTGATCTCGCCTGGCAGGCCTCTGCCCACCGGCAAACCGCAATCGCCAATCGGCAGTCGATAGAGCAGTCCTTCCGGCTGCAATCGCGCGCCACGGCAATCCGGACACAGCGTGTAGGCCCGGTAACGCGACAGCAGCACGCGCACGTGCATTTTGTAGGCTTTGGACTCCAGCCAGCGGAAATAGCCTTTGACGCCGTACCAGGCACGCGGCCATTCGTGCTCCTCGTCTTTGCCGTAGTCGGGATCGCCATTGATAACGAAGTCCTGCCATTTCGGCGGCAGTTTCTCGAACGGGATGTCCGTCGGAATCTCCAATGCCCGGCAGGCACGCATCAGGTCAGCCTGGCTTTCCGCGCCTGTGCCGGTAAGCCACGGACGAACTACGCCCTCGTTCAGCGTTCGCGAACGATCCGGGACCGCAAGATCGTAATCGATCGAAATCACGCGGCCGAAGCCCTTGCACGTCGGACAAGCGCCGATGGGATGATTGAAACTGAAGAGAGCAGGGGACGGTTCGCGATACTCGATGTCGCACGGAGCGCAGTGAAAGTGATTGGAGAATAACTGCCGACTGCCGATGGAAGTCTGCCGGTCGTCCAGAACCCAGATCGCCAGCTTGCCTTTGCCGAAATGGTAGGCTTGTTCGCAGGCTTCGACGAATCTGGCGCGATTGGCAGCAGCGAGTTTGACGCGATCCTGAACGACGGTTATCGCTGGCTGCCGATTGCCGGTTGAGGATTGGGAAAACTCGTCCAGGCGCCGCACTTGTCCATTCGCGAGCACGCGCTGGTAGCCTTGCTTGGCAATCAGCGCGAGCGATTCCTGCAGCGACAGCTTCTCAGAGAGAGGCAGATCGAAGGTGATGAGGACTTCTGCAACATCGCTTCGTTCTCGTCCTCCGTCCTGAGTCTTTTGAAGAGCGTTTGAGGACGAGAACGAAGGAGATGTGATCGCTTCCCAAACCTTCTGTGGGGATTCCTTGCACACGCTTTGTCCGCAATTTCGGCAGCGCAACTCTGCCACATGCGGCCACAGGGCTTTCATGTGATCGCAGATTTCCGTCATCGTGCCGACTGTGGACCGGGTTGTTTTGACGGCGTTGCGCTGCTCGATCGCGATGGCGGGAGGAATGCCTTCGATGCTGTCCACCTGGGGCTTGTCCATGCGGTCGAAGAACTGCCGCGCGTAAGGTGAAAACGTCTCGATGTAGCGCCGCTGGCCTTCGGCGAACAAGGTGTCGAATGCCAGGGAGCTTTTGCCCGAACCGCTCAGGCCGGTGATCACGATCAAACGATTCAGCGGCAGGTCCAGATTGAAATTCCTGAGATTATTATGGCGAACGCCGCGAAGGCGAATGGCAGACTGGACGGGCGTTTTGGACATCGCCGCGCACAATAGTTTCGGTGGGCTGGAGATGTCAAATCGGTGAAGCAATTCCGATCCGACTGAACGTGTTGATCACGGAACGCGGCTCGGCGAATGGGATGAATCGACGCCAGGGGCGGCGTGCGCCTGGCGGCGGTCGACGACGTGCGCAATCCGCATTCTCACTCCGGGTTCTTCACTTCAACGCGATAAAAGCGCGAACTGCTGTCGCCAGCAGCATTGGTGACGCTGCTGGTGTTGGACGGCAAATCTGTGGCGCCGGGCAGCAGATCAAACGGCCCGAGAATTTCCGAACTGACGAGTACCGTGTAAGTGCGGCCGGAAACTGGATTCCAGCGAATCACATCGCCATCCTCCGTGCGCTCCATCTCGCACAGTAATCGGGAGGCGGGGTCGTTTGGATTCAATCCTGCGACGTAGGATTGCCAGAGCGGAATTCCGTTCGCGCCGATCTGGTTCACCGCGGCTTCGAAATTTCCGGCGACACCATTTGCGGCGAGCCACCAGTGCGGAGTCGGCGAGTTCAACGTCATCGTTGCCCGAAAGATGGCTGTCACGGATCTGTCGTTGTCCAAGGTTAGGTTCAGTGGATTCGCGCTGCCAGATGCGTCGTTGGTCCACCCGACGAATTCAAAATGTGTCGCTGGCGTGGCGACAAGCTCGACACTGGTCCCTTCCGCGTAGCTGCCGTTGCGCGGGGTCACACTGCCCCAATCCGGATTATTCGGGTTCACAGTGAGCTGGACTGTCGGTGCCACCGTCTGCACCGGGGCGACCGATCCCTTGATGAAATATTGCCCGAGGCTCCCGTAGCTCGTGTATCCCGTGGGCGAGGCGGTCAAAGGCGAGCCGGCGCCGGAGTTGCGAATGACCAGGTAATACGTGCCTTGCGCGACGGTGGTTTGAATCTGGGCGCCGGTCTGCGTCGCGGGGTTGCTGCTCGCGACAATGCTGTCGTTCGGGTCGCGCAATTCCAGGGCAAGATCGAGATCGCCGCCACGTGTGCTGTTGCCTGTTATCCATGGATTCACGGAGAACGTGATGTCGCCGGGGCCCGTAGTGAAGACGAACACGTCCACATCCGTGTTCCGTTGAAGCACTCCTTTGTTCGCGCGTTGAGTGTTGACGGGATCTGTTTCGGGGGTGGTCGAACTCACGTTGGTTCCGACAAACTCGAGCTCGGTCGCATTCCCGAGCACGTCCGAATGGTCGTCCGCCGCGTAACCCATTTTTCCGGCGAGCACCGACAGATCGTCCTGCGTGTTGTTCGCCAGATAATATTCACCCTTCGACCACTGGCTCACGTTGCGGTTGTAGCCGGTGCCCATGATCGGGCCCCACGAAATTTCGCCCGAACCATGCCCGCCGTAGTAATCGCTGCCACTCGTGAGTCCATCGTGGCTCAGGCCCATGTTGTGACCGGCTTCGTGCGAGGCTGCTTCGGCAATGTAGGCTTCGGAATTGCCGAGATTGTTGTGATAGACCCAGGCGGGCCGGTAGTAATTGAAGTTGAACCCGGCAAACACGTTGACATACGCAACACCGCCAGCCGATGACGAAGGATTGTTTGCGCCGGAAGCGTCGGTGTTCCGCGTGATCAGAACCATCGCCGTGCGGGTGCCCAGGCTGGAAGGTGGCTCAGTGGTGACATCCACATTGAACGGCGCGTAATCCTCCGCAACGCGTTGCCAGATGCGGCGAATGGCCGTTTGTTCACTGTCGCTGAACGTGGAGTAATCGCTATCTGTGCTGAACGGCCGGGCTTCAATGACGCCGCGCCCGGTGGAATTGTTCCATGCGGTGTTCGTGACTGTTGCGCCAACGAAGTTCAGGTAAATTACGTTTGGTGCACCGGGTCGGCTGTGAAACGCGAGCCCAACTGGAAATGGATTCAATGGAACGGCAGCGGCGCTCAGTGTGGGCTCGGAACTTTCGGGCGACTCAACCGAACTGCCGGCCGGCGGGGGAAATTCATCCACGTAAAAAACACCGCCTTCGGGATCGGTATGGAGCGATTGGAGATCGAGGTCAGTGAAATGAATGCTACGCAGCCAGTTCATGGCGCGAGTTCTGGCCTGGATCGGCAAGTGGTCCAGTTGAGTTCGGAGTCTGCTCGCTGGAATCTGTTCCGGCCGGGACACCGTTCCTGGACGAAATTCCCGTGGACGATTCAACGGCTGCGCCTGGGCCAGCAACGCCATGGAAGACAAAACAACGACGGCGGGTTTTGAGAACCGCGCGACCAATCCGCTCAACCGACACTTCATACTGCTCAAGTCTGATCTGTTTCACCGCGTCATGCGGAGCTGCTTTGCCGGCGCAAAGCCAGTCACGCTAGCACGAGCCGCCGGGGTTTCCACCCACCAGGCCTGAATTTTCTACAGCAAATTTGCTGCTCACCTCTTGCGCGCGGGGAAGAACCCATTTGACCGCGTCGCGGCCGTGCGGGAGCGTGATTCAAACGCCACGAACGAAAGAGTTGTTATGCAAAGCGACATCGCGAAGATTCACGATATTCTGAAGGATTTTGAAACTGCGCTGCTGATTACCAAGGGCGTGGAAATGCCTTTTCATGCGAGACCGATGGCGATCGCGCAGGTGGAGCCGGGCTGCGATGTATGGTTTTTCACCGGCCGCAGCAGTGCGAAGGCTCGCGAGATTGAGAACGACGAACGCGTTCTGATTGTTTGTCAGAATGAAATGAACCGGTACCTGACGCTGCATGCGGCGGCGAAGTTGATCTTCGATCGCGATAAAGCGTCGCAGCTCTGGAAGGAATCCTATCGGACGTGGTTCCCCGGCGGCGTCCACGATCCCGATTTGGTGCTGATCCGCGCCCAGGCGGAGTTTGCTGAATACTGGGACACTGCCGGCTTGCAGAGTGTCAGGTATCTGTTCGAAGCCGCAAAAGCGTACGTGCGCGGAGTGCGCCCGCATGTGCAGGAAGGTCAGCAACACGGCGTGGTCAATTTTCCGGAGTGACGGGGACGTTGTTTCTGAGAACTGAATACTGAAGAGGGAACGAAATGGGATTGGATCGGGAACGGGCCAGACAGCGGCGCTAAATACAGCGCCGCTGTCTGGCTATGAGGTTTCACCAGCGATGGCGGTAGTGACCGTGGCCTCGAGGCCCGTGTCCGTGGTGACCGTGACGATGGCCTCCGCGCCAATGTCCGTGTGGGCGATAATACGGGTCGCAATACGCCGGTGCCACAACGACCGGAGTCCACGGACGCGGCGCGACGACCACCGGTGGCGGGCATGGCGCCACATAGACTGGTGCCGGGGGTGCATGGTAAACCGGCGCCGGGCGGCTGATGATCACGGGAGGCGGCGGAGGAAATCCGATGCCGATGCTGACGTTCACCCCAGCCTGACTGATCGCCAAGCCACCCGCCAGGAACGCTGCTGCTAGAAGTAGTCTTTTCATACGAAAGATCAGACGGGAGTGCCTTCTGCGGCTTCAGCCGTGGACAAGATTTTTCTGAAATTCAGTTTGAATAGGTGATCTCGAATGACGTCAGAGCGGGCTCCCGGGCTTTTCTTTGGGGGTTGAAACGTTCCGGATCGATACCACTTCAAGAATGGTTGTTGACCTGTCCCGAACCCGGGCGCGATGTCTCGTCGGCGGACAGTTCCAATCGCAGGCAGTCTGTATTTCCTCCGTCCCATGGCTTCTTCCGCGTGCTGCATCGCGAGTATGCGGCAGTTCGTTGCACGAACGGCAGTTCTGGCAACAAACTGGCTTTCCGGCAGGGAGCAGCATTTCGATCACGTGAAGAAACTCAGCGGGCAAACTGTATTTTCAGGTCTGTGTGGCCGTCTCGTCGGCCTCGTGTTCCTGGCCGTTTCCCCGCCGTTGGTCACCTTGACTTTTATGGGCGGAACCTGGCTGGCAGTCTGCATCGCACTTCTGGCAATCCTGGCCGCGTGGTGGGGCGTGAACCGCTTCGTTCTGCGTGATCTCAATGCCTTGCTTGAATCTGCGCGCCGACTTGGCGCCGGCGATCTTTCAGCCCGCACACACGTTTCGGATGCCGATGGCGAAATTGGCCGGCTGGCGACCGAATTCAATCGCATGGCGGAATCCCTGGCGCAGCACACGCGAGACATCGAGCGCGAGAGCCAGCGATCGCTCAATCATTCACTGCAGCAGGCGGCCGTCGCAGCGCTCGGCCAGTTCGCGCTCACAAATCAAGATCGCTCCGCACTCCTGAATCAGGCCGCGAGTCTGATTTCACAAACACTCGATGTTCCGTTCTGCCGCATTCTGGAACTCATGCCCGATGGGAAATCGCTGTTGCTGCGCGCCGGAACCGGGTGGAAGAAGGGGCTTGTCGGCACTGCTTCGATTGAGGCGGACCCGCGTTCGCAGGACGGCTTCACGCTGCAATCCGGCGAACCAGTACTCGTTCCTGACGTTCGCCGCGAGACTCGTTTCAGCAACGATCCGATGCTCGGCGAACATCGTGTCATCAGTGCCGTGACGGTCGCCATTGCCGGACGCAACGAAACGTTTGGAGTGCTGGCCGTCTATTCAAATATGCGCCGGGAGTTCAGCAGCGAAGATGTTCAGTTCCTCCTGTCGGTAGCCAACACGCTTGCAGCAGCCGCCGAACAGACGCGGGCGCAAACCCAGCTGAAGAAGCTGGCCGATTTCGCCCGGGTGAATCCGAATCCGGCGCTCGAATTGGACGCCGACGGCGCGATCACGTATTTCAACGAAGCCGCCCAGCAGCTCGCGCAAGCTCTCGGGCAGGAGCATCCCGTTGGCATTCTGCCGTCGGACTTTGCGCGAGAGGTCCACGCCTGCCTGGCTTCTGGCAAGAGCCGGCTCCACATGGAATCGCGTTGCGAAGGACACGTTCTTTCCTGGTCGTTGCATCCGTTGATCGGCGATCGTGTGGTGCATTGCTATTTCAACGACATCACGGAGCGGCTCAGTCTCGAAGCGCAGCTGCGTCAGTCACAAAAGATGGAATCGGTTGGCCAGCTCGCGGCGGGCGTGGCCCATGATTTCAACAACATGCTTACAGTCATCCAGGGCCATGCCGGCATGCTCATGACCCGCTCAACTCTGCCGGGCGAGATGCGCGAATCGGTGCAATCGGTTTCGTTCGCAGCCGAACGCGCGGCCAGTCTCACGCGGCAGTTGCTCATGTTCAGCCGCAAGAGCGTGATGCAGCCACGGCTCATCGACCTGCGCGAGGTCATTGGCAACATGGCCAAAATGCTGAAGCGGCTTCTTGGCGAGACGATCACGATGAATTTCGAGCCGCCGAAGGAATTTCCGTTGATCGAAGCGGATGCGGCAATGACCGAACAGGTGGTCATGAACCTCGCCGTGAATGCGCGCGATGCCATGGCGCTTGGCGGGACGCTGACCGTGCAGTTGGACAGCGTGGGCATCAACGAAGATTACATTCGCGCGAAACCGGAAGCGCGTTTGGGGACGTTTGTTCGCTTGCGGGTGACGGACTCGGGTCATGGGATGAAGCCCGAGACCATTGCGCGGATTTTTGAACCATTCTTTACAACCAAGGAGGCGGGGAAGGGGACCGGGCTCGGCTTGGCGACGGTTTACGGCATCGTCAAGCAGCATCACGGCTGGATTGAAGTCGCGAGCGAATACGGCCGTGGAACCACGTTCAGCATCTTTTTTCCGGCAAGTGCCGAGACCGCGCTGGCATGCCGCCGGACACAAATGCTGACGGCGGATGTAAAGGGCGGCACGGAAACGGTGTTGCTTGTGGAAGACGAGCCGGCGGTGCTCGCGATGGGGAAGATCATCCTTCAGGATTGCGGCTATCGCGTATTGGAGGCTTCGAGCGGGCTGGATGCGCTGGAGATCTGGAATCGACCGGGCTCCGAAATCGATCTGCTGATCACGGACATGGTAATGCCGCAGGGAATTTCGGGACTCGATCTCGCGGAGCAGTTGCTCGCGGCGCAGCCTGATTTGAAGGTGCTGTTCACCAGCGGCTACTGCGTGGAACAATTTGACACTGACTTCTTCCAGCAGAATGCGCGTCTGTTTCTGCAGAAGCCCTATACAAGGTTCACCCTGGCGCAGGCAGTTCGCGAATGCCTGGACCAGGGTTGGACAGTTCTGGAAACCGGCTCAGCTGAGCTGATGGTGCAGGGCTGAGTGTCGGTCAGTTGTTGATTCGCCGGATGCTGTGAAAGGTCGCGCGGCAGATTTTGAGCGAATTGGTTCCTTCAGCCGGCAGCATAAATACCAGTTCACCGTTGATCTGTGTCCGTCCCTTGGTCGTTTTGCGAACCACCTTGCCTTCTCCAATCGGATCGCCCGGTTCCATCGTAAACACATGCACGTGCTGATGGGTTTCAGTTCCGTTGAGATTTGAAACCGACGTGGCGAACAGCAGGCGCAGTTTCTGGCAGAGCAATTCGCCATCTCGCGTGCGCCGGACTTCTATGACATCGCCGTTGAAATCCGCTCCGACGTTATACACCAGCGAAAGCTTCGGTTTGTTCGTTATGCCCAGGTCGGCAATGCATTCGCGGTAGAAAGCCTGGTTGTTGAGCGGCCGTTTCACGAGTGCGCCGTTTTCGTTCGTGCTGACCGAATAACCGGTGAACTCGATGGAGTA
>CAMLLE010000062.1 GCA_946480555.1 uncultured Verrucomicrobia subdivision 3 bacterium | reverse complement strand
ATCACAGTTCCAAAGTCCAAGTTCCAAAGAAGACCAAGCTTAAACGCTTCAGCCCCGCGCATTCTCACGCCGCCGCGGGAGCGCGACCTTCAGGTCGCTTTCATGAGCACGCGCAGTGGGTATGAAATGATGGTCCCGTGGATTTGCCCACGTTGAAGCGGCGTAAACGCCGCGCTCCTCCTGCATCGTGACTCGGGGCATTGTCAGGATGCCTCCACTTCAAGCGAGCATTGGATGTCGATCATTGGAGTTTCTTTGGAACTTGGAACTTGAAATTTGGAACTTCAACCCTCCCTTCCCACTTTCTGTTTGCCTAACGGAACTGCCTTCCGCTGAATGTCGCCGCGCCAGAATTTCGGCGCATCTGAACTATGCCAACCAAAGCTGAAATCATTTCGCGCCTCAAAACCCCCGGAATCATCGCCGTGGTCCGTGCCCAAAACGCGGAACAGGTCATTCCGCTTTCCGAAGCACTGCTGGCGGGCGGCGTGATCGCCATCGAAATCACCATGACCACCCCGAACGCCATTGCCGCGATTCGCGAAGCGAGCCAGAAACTCGGAGACCGCGCGTTGATCGGTGTCGGCACGGTGCTGGATGTCGAGACATGCCGCGCGGCCATCGATGCCGGTGCGCAGTTCGTCGTGAGTCCGATCTGCCGCCGCGAGTTGATCCCCATCGCCGCCGCCGCGCAGAAGCCGATCATGCTTGGATCCTACACACCGACAGAAGCACAGCTGGCACACGAAGCAGGTTCCGATTTCATCAAGATATTTCCCGCTGACACACTCGGGCCAAACTACATCAAGGCGCTCAAAGCTCCCCTGCCCCATTTGAACATCGTCCCCACCGGCGGTGTGGATGCCGGCAACGTCGCGGACTGGTTCAAGGCCGGTGTTGCGGCGGTGGGTGCAGGTTCATCCCTGGTTTCTGCGAAGATTCTGACAGATGCTGCCTGGCCAGAACTGACCCGCCGTGCCCAGGAGTTTGTGAAAGCCGCGAGCGCGCGCTAGTCGCCAACGCCAAACCGGGTTTCAACTTCACGCAAAAGCGAAAAACCACCCGTCGCCGGGTGGTTTTTCTTACCGAGAAAAACTGAGAAGAACTCAGGCCTTCTTGATCTTGGCCTTGACCGCCTCGCGCTTGCGTTTGTTGTAGCTGTCGCGGCGTTTCCGTTTTTCGGCTTTGTTGTACTGTTTACCCATAAGAATCTTTACAATGGCAATGCGTTCGCGTTTGTTGGCGGTCACTATGATAATTGGGCGGACCCGATTCAATCTCTATTTGATTGGCTGTATTGCGCTCGCGCTTTTTGCAGGCTGCAAAAGCTCGCCCGAAGAGAAAAGGGAGAAGCAGGTCTCGACGCTCAAGCTCCATTTGGAAGTCATCCCCGACAGCTCAATCTTCGCACGGACGGTCTCGGTCTTCCGCGACAAACCGCTCGTGGTGACCGTGGATCGCTCGCCGTTCCTGACGGAAAGTGAAATTGCCAGCGCGGCGGTGGTGGAGGACAAGGACGGCTGGTCACTCGAATTGAAGTTCACCGAGCGCGGAACCTGGTTGCTGGAGCAATACACCACCGCGAATCCAGGAAAACACATCGCCATCTTCAGCACGTTCGGTGGCGAGAACGACGAAGCCCGCTGGCTAGGCGCGCCGACCATTCGCAAGCGCATTCCGAATGGCGTCCTGCGTTTCACCCCGGATGCTACGCGCGAGGAGGCCGACGAAGTTGTGCTCGGCCTGAACAACGTCGCCAAACAAGTCGCAAAGAAATCGAAATGGTAAACGTCCGCCTCGTCCGCTTCCGTGCCGCGATCCTCGGTCTCATCTGCTGCGCGGCCACCGTTGCCGCTCAACAGCCTTTTCAGCTGCCAACCGCCAATCGGGCCATATTCGAACCCGGCAATGAAGCCAGGTTTTTCGTCGAAACCGTCGGCAAGACTTGGACCAGCGGATGTTTCGGATGCGTTCGCAGCGACGGCTGGCAGATGCACGAAGGGCTCGATATTCGCTGCCTGCAACGTGACAAGCGAAGCGAGCCGACCGATCCGGTACTCGCGACCGCCGACGGCACGGTGGTTTACATCAACCGCCGGTCTGCGCTTTCGAACTACGGAATCTACGTCGTGCTGCGTCACAACGTTGACGGAATCGAGATCTACTCGCTCTACGCGCATCTGAGCAAGACGACGCCGGGATTGAAGGCCGGCCAGCCGGTCAAAGCCGGTGAAGCGATCGCCACGATGGGACGCACCTCGAACACGCGCCAGGGAATTTCCAAGGATCGCGCCCACGTTCATTTCGAATTGAACCTGATCATCAACGATCAGTTCGCCACCTGGTTCAAAAAGCAAGGGACCGGTGAGCGCAACGATCACGGCAATTGGAACGGGCAGAACATGCTTGGGATTGATCCCCGGCTGATTTTTCAGGCTGAGCAGAAAGGCCGTCTGAACCTGGCCGGTTTCATCGCAGACCAGACGGAACTTTGCCGCGTGGCGGTGCGCCGCACGGACTTCCCCTGGTTGAAACGCTATCGAGCGTTGATTCAATCGAATCCCGTGGCCGCCACCAATGGAATCGCGGGATACGAGCTGGTGTTGAATTACAATGGCCTGCCGTTCCAGGTCATTCCCCGCGCCGCTTCCGAGTTGAAGAGCAAAAGCAAGGTTCACCTGATTTCCGTGAATGCCGCCGAATACAAGCGGAACCCCTGCCGAAAGCTCGTGGTGCAACGCGGCGGCCGCTGGGAGCTGACCACGCGTGGCGCGAAGCTGGTCGATCTGATCACCTATTGATGGCGCACTTCTGTTGATTGGTTTCTGATTCAGTCCGGGACGCGCAATTTTTCTGGCTCACTGTCTCGTCCCATCAGTCCTCGGTCCCGAATTCAAGGGATGATAGCGCGCACGAGGCGAATACATTTTCAACTCAGCCGCCGCTCATTGGTCCTCTAGGGCTGAACCGCAAATACACCATTTGATGGATGGCGTTTCCGGGGCGCGATGGCGTAGAACACCAGAATCCGAATGAAGCCGCAGGTGGCGGCGCATTCGTATTTCCGAGTGTTCAGCAACCCAGACCAATACAACCACGAGTGCGGTTCGGCTCACCGGATCGCTCGGCGCCGTCCCCAGGGAAAACTCATCCATATGAAACAACTTCTGCTGCGAAAACTATCTCTCCTGCCCTTGCTGGCAGCCGGCACTTGTCTCTCCAGCCACGCTCAAACCGCTTACTGGACCAATTCAGCGGGTGGGGATTGGAACACCGCCGCAAACTGGGACGTGGATCAGACCGGCTTCAACGCCGTTCCCGGATCTGGAACCAACGCCAGCATCGGCGCGATCGTCGCCGCTGCGGTCGCTTACAACGCGCCCATGGCGGCGCCGAATTTCCTGACACTGTCCCTCAACAGCGGCTCAAGCCTCGATGTGAACGCCGCGGGGTTCAACCTCGATGGCATGAGCTTGGGAAATCCTTCGCTGACCATTGGCGGAACGCTGAACGTCAATTCGGGCGGTGAGCTGACCTCATTGAACGGCGGCACCTCCACTGTTCAGGGCGGCGGCGCGTTGAACGTTTCGGGAAGCGCGTTGATTTCCGCCATCGCGGGAACGAGCCCGCTGGTTGTCGATCCGAGCGCCAATGTCACGATCCACACCGGCGGAACACTGACCCTGGCGGACGGCCTCGCGAGCACCGTGGGCGCGGGCAGCTTGATTCACATCAACGGCGGCAGCCTGGTGGTGAGCAACGGATCCGGGTTGAATCTGCTGACGAGCAGCGCACTGACCCTCGATGGCGGTTCGCTCATCGGCACAAATAATCTCGCGGGAGAGTTTGCCTGGGGCGAAGGCACCGGCAACGACGCCAACGCGGGTGTGGCCATTACCAACAATGGCGGAACGATCATCCTCGATCGAACGTTGCGCCTGCGCAGCCGCGACACGCGTTTCACCATGAACAGCGGCCACCTGGAACTCATAGGCGGGCTGGCTTATGCAATGAGCGGCAACGACGGCCGCCAGTGGTTCCTGATCAAGGACGGCACAGCGAATCTCCACGATGTGACGATCAATCGCGCTTCCACCAGCGGCGGCCTGCGCATCGAAAATGGCGTCGTCACCACCACCAGCGCACGCATCGGCGTCGGCGTGGCAGCCGGATATTCAATCATGACGGGCGGCGTCTGGACCAATCAGGGCGTGCTCTACGTCGCGGACCGTAACAACGCGGCGGACAGCGGCTCACGCCGCGTATTCCTGCGCATCGACGGCGGCACACTGGTCACTGAAGGTTCCGAGGGCATCGTCGTTAACGCCCAGGGTGAAAGCACAACCGCAAATCTTTCCAACGTCGGCGGGGAACTCGTGGTGAATGGCGGAACCATCACCGCGGAAGGCATTCAACTGAACGGCCCGGCCGTGACCGCCAACGCGATGGCGCGGCTGAACATTGCCAACGGCACCATTTATCTCGGCTCCGTCGGCCTGGTGGTGAACACAAATCCAGCAGCAAGCCTCACTGCGGCCATTACGTTGTCGGGCGGAACCATCGGAGCAAAGGCGGATTGGACCAGCACCGCCAACCTGCCGCTCGGCGGGCCGATCGTCATCAAGGCGGCGGACGAAGCCAGCGTAGCACGCAGCATCACGCTTGATGGCGTATTGAGCGGCAGTGGAACGCTCACAAAAACTGGCGCTGGCACACTGACGCTCGGCGGCGCGAATACCTATTCCGGCGTCACCTACATCGACAACGGGACGCTGGCGCTCGGCACAGCCGGCTCACTCGCCAGCCCGCAGGTGATTCTCTCCGCTGGAACCACGTTTGATATTTCGGCGGTGGCTGGCGGGTACACGCTTCCTCCCACGCGCAGCATCGCCGGTTTCGGGACTGTCACCGGCAATCTGATTTCCGGCGGCACGTCGATCATCAATCCCGGCACCAACACAGTCACCGGAACGCTGACGATCAACGGTTCGTTGACCCAATCAGGCAGCGCCATCACGCACTTCGATCTCTCCACGAATCCCACTGGCCCCGACAATGATTTGCTCGTCGTCACCGGCGATCTCAATGTCAGCGGCCTCAACACCATTGAAATTGTGGGTGGCGGCGCGGCAGGCAGCGTTCATCCGCTGATTCAATACGGAGGTTCGTTCAATGGCAACTTGAGCGCTTTTAGCCTGAGCGGCGTTTCGGGAACGCTGACCAACAACACCTCCACCAAGACCATAGCCTTGATCGTCGCGTCTGCGGTGCGTTTGCCGACCAGTGTCACCTGGACCGGCAATCCTGTGCAGAACGTCTGGGATGTGCTGACCCATACGAACTGGTTGAACGCGGGCGCACTGGATTTCTTCGTGACGGGCGACACAGTGCTTTTCGATGCGGCGGGCGCGGCGCGCCCGAACGTCAGCATCGTGGGCAATGTGTCACCGGCGGCGATCACGGTGGATGCTGCCACTGATTATACGTTCCTTGGCGAAGGATCCATTTCCGGTGCGGGCACCTTGAACAAGACGAACTCCGGGACATTGTCCATCGTCACGACCAATCTCTACACCGGCGCCACGATCATTGGTGGCGGCACGCTGGCGGTGAACAATATTGCGGATGCCGGATTTGGAAGCGGCATCGGCGCGGCCACGGTGGATCCAGCAAACCTTCAATTTGACGGCGGCAGCCTCCGTTACTTCGGTGAAACGACCGGCACCACGCGCGGCGCGACACTGAATCCCGGCGGCGGCCGGGTGGTGGTTTCCAATGCAACTGTTGCGCTGACGATCAGCGGACAGGTCATCGGTTCCGGCGCGTTGGTGAAGGACGGTCCTGGAACGCTTGTGTTCAACGGCGCCAATTCGTTTGCTGGTGGAACCGTGGTTTCAAACGGCGTGCTTCAGCTCGGTTCCGCGAGCAGCGCAGGCACGGGTTCCATTGGACTTCGCAACGGCGCCGGGCTGCGCATCTCCGGTTCCTACACGATGACGAACAATCTCGACTTCGCAGGTACTGTCGTGGTCGATCTAAACAACAACGTTCCTTCCGGCGACCGACATCTCGTCGGTGAGTGGAGCGGCAACGCGACGATTCTCATCACGAATTCACCGGATGTCGCCCGCACATTCACCATTGGTGGCAACGGCGGCATGAGCGCGTTTTCCGGAATCGTCGATCTCGGCAACAGCTCGACACGGTTGCGTTTCAACCATAACGACACCAGCCCGAATACCGGCAGTCCCAACGTGCATTTCAAGCTCGGGTCCGGGAACGTGATCCTCGAACCGCGCAACGGCGGTGTGACGGTCGATCTTGGCGCAGTGGAAGGCGGCCCGCTGACGGCCATTCGTGGACGCGCAAGCGGTCAATCGGGAACGGTGACTTACGCCATTGGCGCGTTGAACCTTTCCACGCTGTTCGAAGGCAGCATCTCAAACAGCCCGAGCGGCAACACCACGGCGATTCGCAAAGTTGGAACCGGCACGCTGACACTCTCCGGCATCAGCGGTTACACCGGTGATACCACCGTCGAAGCGGGAACGCTTGAAGTGAACGGAACGCTCGGCAACACCTTGACGATGGTTCAAGGCGGGACTCTGGCTGGATCGGGAACGATCGAAGGTTTTGTGAACGTCCTCTCCGGTGCCACGCTCTCGCCCGGCAGCACGGTGGGCGCCATGACCATCATCAACAGCCTGCAGCTGGATTCCGGAAGCACAACGATCATGGAATTGCACCCCGCAGCCGGTACCAACGATTCGGTGCTGGGCCTGGCCAGCGTCAGTTACAGCGGAACGCTGTTGGTAACCAACGTGGGTGGAAGCTTCTCGGTTGGACAGATCTTCACGCTGTTCCAATCCACCGGCGGCTATGGCGGCGCATTTGAGAACATCATTCTGCCCACGCTGCCAGCAGGCATGGACTGGGAGACAAACAACCTCGTGGTGGACGGCACAATCTCCGTAACCGGCATCGCTCAGCCGGAAGTCAGTGTCGCGCGCAGCGGTAACAGCCTGATCTTGAATGGCAGCAATGGAATCCCCGGCGCCACCTACAACATTCTGACTTCGACCAATCTCGCCTCGCCCCTGTCGGCGTGGACCGCGATTGAAACGAATGTCCTCGACGTGAATGGCGCGTTCTCGTTCACAAACGCGATCAATCCGGCGACACCGCAGCGATTCTTCATCCTTTCTCTACCGCTGCCCTGATGTGGTTGGTGGTTGTGGTATGAGTCCGGCGCGTGAAGTGGTTGTCACGCGCCGGTTTTTCATTCCCGGCGCGGGACGCGCGCGCGCCATTGGCCCGCTTGAAATTTTAACATGAGATCTGATTTCCTCGCCGGCAGCCTTTCAACGCTCTTGCTGGTCACGTCAAGTTCAGCCGCCGAACCCCTGCCCGCCTTTCCCGGCGCCGAAGGATTCGGAAGATTCGCCGCTGGCGGGCGTGGCAAAACCGTTTACTGCGTCACCAACCTGAACGACTCCGGACCGGGCTCGTTTCGCGATGCGGTGAGCAAACCGGACCGGACGGTTGTTTTTGGCGTCGCGGGCGTAATTCCGGCCCGGAGCCGAATTCCTGTCTCGCCCCGAATAACGATTGCCGGTCAAACCGCTCCGGGACACGGAATCACCATTTACGGCAACGGCCTTTCGTTCACTGGCGCAGATGACACGATCGCGCGGCATTTCCGAATCCGCATGGGAATCCGAGGCGACGCCGGTTCCGACGCGATTTCAATCGCGCGCGGCCGCAACATGATTTTCGACCACGTGTCGGTTTCGTGGGGACGCGACGAGAATTTTTCGATTAACGGCGCGGTCACGAACATCACCATCCAGAACTGCATCATCGCCCAGGGCCTGCACGGGCATTCTGCCGGTGGGCTCATCCAGACCGGCGGCGGCGTGAGCATTCTGCGGACGCTATACATCGACAACGACACGCGAAATCCGAAGGTCAAAGGCGTGAACCAATACGTGAACAATGTGGTTTACAATTGGGGCCGCGGCGGCTGCTACATTCTCGGCGATTCAGCCGGCCCCTCGCATGCCAACGTGCAGCACAATTATTTCATCGCTGGCCCGAACTCGGCACAGCCGCCGTTCATTCGCGGCAACGAAAACTTCCGCATCTTCGCCGACGGAAACTTCTTCGATGGAAACCGGAATGGAATTCTGGACGGCATGCTGATTAACGAAGTGGATTACGGCGTCGTGCGCTGGCAGGAAAAGCCGTTCGATTATCCGACGATTGCGACGATGGCGGCGGAAGACGCACTAGAATACGTACTGATGAATGCTGGGGCCTCGCTCCATCGCGACGAAATTGACCGGCAGCTGATTGCTGAGGTGCTGTCATTTGGAAAACTCGGGCAAATCATCACCAACGAGCTGGCATTCAGCAGCGTACTGTCTCGAGCCGAAGGCCCGCTTTCGCCCCGGCTCGACACTGACTCCGACGGGATGCCCGACGATTGGGAGCGGCGGAGAGGTTTGAATCCTGAAGATCCCCATGATCGCAACCGCATTTCAACCGGTCGTTACACGGAACTCGAGGTCTATCTCAATGAGTGCGTCTCCGCTGCACCTTCACGCGTCAACCCAGCGAAAAAACCGGTTGACACTCCACCGGCATCCAATCAATTTATCCGCATTCGTTGATAGCAACGAACTCATAAAGAGTGGTCGAGGGACTGGCCCGATGAAACCACGGCAACCGGTTGCAGCGCGAAATGCAATGTCCAGGTGCCAATTCCAGCTCCGATTCGTCGGAGGAAAATGAGAAGAGCACGCGCAAAGTTTGAAACCTCTTCTCACGCGAGAAGGGGTTTTTTGTTGCCCGGTTCGCGAGACAGGTAGGGACGCCGCGCTGCGGCGTCCGGTCGGCGCAGCGCGCCGACCCTACCATGAAAATTAGACTTATGGAAAAGACCGAGAACTTCATGAGAGCGCTCAAGTGCCGCGAATGCGGCCGCGAGTACCCGCTCACCGCCACGCACGTCTGCGAATTCGACTTCGGCCCGCTCGAAGTCGTCTATGATTACGATCACATCAAGAAGTCGCTCACCCGCGAGACCATTCAATCGCGCCCGAAAAGCATGTGGCGCTATCGCGAACTGCTTCCAGTCGCCGGTCAGCCTACGGTGGGACTCCAAGTTGGCTTCACGCCGCTCGTGAAGGCGGATCGATTGGCCAAGCGCGTGGGCATTCGCGAGCTTTGGATCAAGAACGACACGGTCAATTACCCCACCCTTTCGTTCAAGGACCGCGTCGTGAGCGTTGCCTTGAGCCGCGCGCGCGAACTTGGTTTTACCACCGTTGCCTGCGCTTCGACCGGCAATCTCGCGAACTCCGTCGCCGCGAACGCCGCTTCAGCTGGACTGAAAGCTTACGTCTTCATTCCATCCGACCTCGAGCAAGGCAAGATTCTCAATTCGCTCATCTACGGCGCGAACGTGATCGGCATCAAGGGGCATTACGATGAAGTGAATCGTCTTTGCGCAGAAATCGCCGGCAAGTTCGGCTGGGCGTTCGTGAACGTGAACATGCGCCCCTACTACGCCGAAGGTTCCAAGAGCATGGCGTATGAAATCGTCGAGCAGCTCGGCTGGCAAATCCCGCAGCACACGATTGTGCCAATGGCTTCCGGTTCGCTGCTGACGAAGATTCACAAGGGCTATCAGGAAATGGTGAAGCTCGGCCTTGCAAAGGAAAGCGAAACGCACGTTCACGGCGCGCAGGCAACCGGTTGCTCGCCAATTTCCGCCGCACAGAAAGCCGGACTCGACTTCTTCAAGCCGGTGAAACCGAACACCATTGCCAAGTCGCTCGCCATCGGAACGCCTGCCGATGGTTTCTACGCGTTGAAGGTGATGAAGGAAACCGCGGCTGCTGCGGACGACGTGACCGATGACGAAATCCGCGATGCAATCCGCCTGCTGGCGGAAACCGAAGGCATCTTTGCAGAAACCGCGGGCGGCGTGACCGTCGGCGTGACAAAGAAATTGATCGCGTCCGGCAAGATTGGCGCGAATGATTCCGCCGTGATCTGCGTCACGGGCAACGGCCTGAAGACGCTCGACGCCGTCGATGGCCATTGCGGCAAACCGCGTGAAATCAAGCCGAGCCTGCGCGAATTTGAAGCGCTGGTGGCGAATGAAGTGAAAGCTGTTAATGCGTAATTTTATGGCAAAGAAAGTCCGAATCCCTACTCCGCTCCGCAAGTTGACCAACAACG
>CAMLLE010000061.1 GCA_946480555.1 uncultured Verrucomicrobia subdivision 3 bacterium | reverse complement strand
AGAAATGCGAAGCTTGGATTTGACGGAATCGTCAGCATCGCGTCGGTCTCGGCGACGATGTAAGCATTCGAGTTGGCCACGCGCCGGGCGGGATCGTATCCCAAAATGACGTCGAGCCGATTGGAGCCCTCGGCGGCCGGTTCGTATTGCAGCCGGAAATCCATGTGCTGATTGGTCAGGTATTGCACCTGAGCAACGGCGCGCTCGGCACCCGCGACCGACAGCAGGAAGAGAATGGCCAGTGTTGGTTTCATAGGAGATGGAGGAGCGCGGCCGCCGTTCACGCAGCGGCCGCGCCGACCTCACCCGGTCAGTCCTTCTTGCGACGAACCAACCACCACGCCAGCGCACTCACGCCAGCCAAAGCCGCTGTTCCGGGTTCCGGCACCGCTTCCACCTGGAACAGAAAGTCCACGTTGCCGCTGCTTGTGGCTCCGTTCAGCGTGCTCGTGCCGAAGGCTTCAAACGTGATCGTATAATTTCCCGGCGCGCTGAAGGCGAAGTTCACGTCGCTATGAGCGCCAGCCGGCAGGACGAAATCATCCGCGCTGGAAAAGCCATCGGCCGAATTCATGCGCACGACCGGATTGTTGAATGAATCCAGATCGAACACGGCGAATGAGCCCGGACCGCTTACGGCCTTTAATGAAAGCGTGAATTGATCTCCGACAAACGTTCCCGCCTCGATCTCCTCCGCGCCGAAGCCCAGCAACATCAACCCCGCTGTCGGCGTGTTGGGCAGAATCCAGGTTTCGCTGCCGCTCGCGCCCAGGAAGCTCCATTGGGCACCGGCGGGAACGGTCGTGTTCGCGCCAAGGCCAATGAACAGCCGTGCGTCGGTGGCCGGGAAATATTCGACATCGTTGGATTCGTCATGCACGTGGAGTTCCCATTCGTTCGCGTTGGGATCGTAGGCGACTCCGATATCCACGTGCTCTCCGCCGCTGCCGACGAGGGTTTGGGCCGGGGAGGCGGCGACAGTGGCGAGCAGGATCGCTCCGACCATGCGGAGCGTTGGTTTTGAATGTTTCATCTGAATTTCCTTCGTTCTTTGTTTGGGTTTAGGTTTGCGGCATGGACCGCGAGATTTGTTTCACTGCGGCGGTTTTGCAAAGTTGTCCTTCGCTTCGATGCGCTTTCGAAGCTGTTCGGCTTTCACGGATTCGACATGCCAGTCGGCGAACAGATAATTGGCCGTGCCGCCGTGGCGCGCGGGTTCAATGTCGTCGAGCACGCTGTTCCAACCCTTCAGCCAGTTGCGGGAATGCGTGTGGTCCTGGCCGGTCCCGGTGCCGGCGCGATTGGAGATTTCAAAAACAAGGAACGTCTCGCTTGGCTTGCGGATCGCGCTCATCCGATTCCACACCGGCTCGCCCGGAATGGGATTGCCGAACGGATCGAAGGCGGGAACCGAAGTGTATTCGTTCATGATGTAGCTGGTTCCCGCGCTTTGCAGCCGCTGCTCGCCTTTCGGATCGTTCGGACAGATTCGGACCTTGTCCACGTTGCCGATGAAGGGCGCGAGGCTGAAGATCCAGCTGTTGCTCAGGCTGGTGTGCGCGGTGCCGGGCAGATGACCGTTGAAGTCATCCGCATACATGTGCATCCCGAGCGCGATCTGCCGGAGATTCGAGACGCAGGAGATGGCTTTGGCTTTGTTCTTCGCGCGGCTCAATGCGGGCAGCAGGAGCGCAGCGAGAATCGCGATCACGGCGATCACGACCAGCAGTTCGATCAACGTGAACGCGCCGGGGCGGTTCAACGACCGTTTCAATTTCATGGAATGTCCGCTGCCTTTTGCCCACGTGGGCGTGGACGGGCCGCAGCTGGCCGGGATTTAACTGGGGAACGACACCTTCACCGCCGCGCCGGAACACACTTCTGGCGTCAGAGCAAAGGCCTGAGAGGAATCAGGAAAGCGCGGGAGGACCGCGGCTGGGAAGAAGGGAGAACGAAGGCTGGGGAACAAAAACCGATTGAAGCGCGGGCTGGAAAAGGATTTCAACCGACTCATTTACCACCGCCACGACCACAGCCGGCGAATCGATCTGTCCCGCCTGAATCAAAGTCACCGCACATTGATGCTCCGGCTCCGCAGCATCGCAGTGCAGCGCGCGATGCAATGACTCGAACTGAGCCATGCCGAGGACAGACAGGAACAAGCCGAGCAAAGCAAAAGCGATCGTTTGCCGCTGGCAGACGCGCTTTATCAATGTCGCAAGTTCGAGTTTCATCGGGACGCGTTGAATCAAGCAGAAACCATGCACGCGAACAACGGCGATTTTTGCAAGTGGCTTGCCGAACGATGCGACTCAAACGGCTCGATGGTGGCTTTCAGGGAGGGGACGAGGAGTCAAAGGCGGAAGAACGGGTGATCCTACTTTGTGTTGTTTCCCCTGCCCGATTTCGCAATCATCTCGCGCTCTATGGCAAGCAGTCGGCGACAATATCCGTTTCATTTGATCGAACCCAAATGGCAGCAAGCCTGGGATGAACAAGAGGCGTTCCGCGCCTTCAATCCCGGCGAAGCGCTGCCCGCGCAACATCCCTTCGCGCAGCGCCACAACCTCGAAGGCAAAACCGCCGACGCGAACAACCTGCCGCGCAAGTTCTACATTCTCGACATGTTCCCCTACCCGTCCGGCGCCGGCCTGCATGTGGGCCATCCGGAAGGTTATACCGCCACAGACATTCTCGCCCGTTATCGCCGCGCGCAAGGTTTCAATGTGCTGCACCCGATGGGCTGGGATGCCTTCGGTTTGCCGGCGGAACAATACGCCATCAAGACCGGCCAGCATCCGCGCAAAACCACGGAAGCGAATATTTCGAATTTCAAGCGCCAGATCAAAAGCCTCGGCTTCAGCTACGACTGGTCGCGCGAAGTCGATACGACCGATCCAAAATACTTCCGCTGGACGCAGTGGATTTTTCTGAAGCTCTACAACTCCTGGTTCAACCCGGAGACGAACAAAGCGGAGGCGATTGAGACGCTGAAGTTTCCGGCGGACTGCACTACCGAAACCCAGAAGCGCGCCTATCGCGATTCCAGGCGCCTCGCGTTCGTCAGCGAAGCGCCGGTGAACTGGTGTCCGGAACTGGGCACCGTGCTCGCCAACGAGGAAGTGATCGATGGCAAAAGCGAAGTCGGCGGCTTTCCCGTAATCCGGAAACCGATGCGCCAATGGATGCTGCGCATCACCGCCTACGCCGAGAAACTGCTCACCGATCTCGACACGATCGAGTGGAGCGATTCGCTGAAGGAAATGCAGCGGAACTGGATTGGGCGGAGCGAAGGGGCCGAGGTGGACTTCGCCATTGCCGATTGCCAATTGCCGGTTGCCGATTCGAAGATTCGCGTTTTTACGACGCGGCCGGACACGTTGTTTGGCGCGACTTACATGGTGCTTTCTCCGGAGCACAAACTGGTTCCGCAGATTACAACGCCAGAGCAGAGGAAGGCCGTTGATGATTACAAAGCGTTCGCCGCGACCAAGAGCGATCTCGAACGCACGGAGCTCGCCAAGGAGAAAACCGGCGTGTTCACCGGCGCGTATGCGATCAATCCGGTGAACGGCGAGAAAATCCCGATCTGGATCGCCGACTACGTTTTGGCCAGCTATGGCACCGGCGCCATCATGGCGGTGCCCGCGCATGACACTCGCGACTTTGAATTCGCAACCAAGTTCAATCTGCCCATCGTGCAAGTGGTGCAGCCCGCCGATCCGAAAACGAATTGGCAGGGTTACACCGATGAGGGCACGGCGGTAAATTCCGCCATTGGCGAAATCTCTTTAAACGGCCTTCCCACCGCGGAAGCCAAAAAGAAAATCACGGCGTGGCTCGAGTCCAAAGGCCTCGGCAAGAAAACCATCAATTACAAGCTGCGCGACTGGCTTTTCAGTCGTCAGCGTTACTGGGGCGAACCGTTTCCGATCGTTTGGAAGAAGGACGCCGACGGCAACAGCTATCACGAAGCATTGACGGAATCAGCGTTGCCAATCCTGCCGCCGAAGCTCGACGACTACAAACCGACTTCCGATGGCCAGCCGCCGCTCGCCCGCGCGGTCGATTGGGTGAATCTGCCCGACGGCTCCGTCCGCGAAACCAACACCATGCCGCAATGGGCGGGCTCGTGCTGGTATTATTTGCGTTACCTCGACGCGCAGAATGGCGCCGCGTTTGTCAGCGCCGATGCCGAGCGCTATTGGATGGGCATCTCCAATCCGAAATCCGCAACCGGCAATCCGCAATCCCCAACGCCCGGGGTGGATTTGTACGTCGGTGGCACCGAACACGCCGTGTTGCATCTCCTTTACGCCCGTTTCTGGCACAAGGTGTTGTTCGATCTCGGCTGCGTCTCCACGCCCGAGCCGTTCTTCAAGCTCGTGAATCAAGGGCTCATTCTCGGCGAAGACGGTCAGAAGATGTCGAAGTCGCGCGGCAACGTGGTGAATCCCGACGACATTCTGGTCGAATATGGCGCCGACGCATTCCGCCTTTACGAAATGTTCATGGGCCCGCTGCAGGACAGCAAGCCGTGGAGCACCAAGGGCGTCGAAGGCGTTTACCGGTTCCTCGGCCGCGTCTGGCGGATGTTCGTGGACGAGGCGAGCGAAACGGAGTTTGAACAGGCGGAAGCTTTAACCGCGGAGACGCAGAGACGCGGAGAACTGTTGAATCTCATCAAACTCAATCCGTCGATCCAGGACGTTCCGGCAACGCCAGCCCAGCTCAAGACGCTGCATGCGTGCATCAAGAAAGTGACGGAAGACCTGGAGAACCTCGGATTCAACACCGCGATTTCCGCCATGATGGTGTTCGCAAATGACGCATCGAAGTGGGACGTGAAACCCGCCGCCGTGCTCCGTGAATTCCTGATTCTGCTCCAGCCTTTCGCGCCGCATCTGGCCGAGGAGCTCTGGTCGCGGCTGTCCGCGGTTCTGAATTCCCAATCCTCGCTGCCCTACGCCCCATGGCCGAAGTTCGATCCGGCATTGCTGGTCGAGGACACGCTGGAAATCCCGGTGCAGGTGAACGGCAAATTGCGCGATGTGATCAAAGTCGCGGCGAACGCGGACAACGCCACGCTCGAGACCGCCGCCAGGGCTTCGGAGAAGGTTCAGCAGTTCCTCGCCGGAAAGACGATCAAGAAAGTCATCGTCGTGCCGAAGAAGCTGGTGAACATAGCGGTTGGTTGATTGGGGCGGATGGGTTCCTCCGCCAGTCTGCGCTGCGCGGCGAATTCATGCTCATACGGCGGCGGTCGCAGACCGCCGCTACAGGAGCATCGGTGTTCATCTGTGTCCATCCGTGGTTAAAAGCTGGCCCCTAAAATTTTCTTCGCCGGAAATCCAGTAATCGTTTGCCCTTCGTTCCGGCGTTTGGCAAAACGTCAGTCCAATTTTTGTCTGAATGAAAAAAGAATCCAAAAAACCGACTGAAGCGCAGCTCCTGGACCTGCTCAAGAAAGTTCTCCCCAAAGCCACGCACGATCCGAAGCTCGCGGACAAGATTTACGGCGCAGTTGAATCTGAACTCAAAGCCACCGCCCGCGTCAGCGCGTTCGAGAAGTTCTGCCAGCGCATTGAAATTCCTGATCTCGAGCCGAAGAGCATCGAGGATGTGAAGACGCAGCTGGCGCAAACCTTCGGTGATGGCGACGTCACCGTTCGTCCGAACAAAAAGGAAAAAACGCTCACGGTGGAACTGGCGCTCACCGATGGCTCGCAGTTCACCGGCGAGATTCGCGTGAATCCCAATGCCGGTGCCGAGGTGACGGAGGAAGAGGAGTTCAAGCCGAAGTTCGCGCCGTTCCCGGTGGCCATGCCGGGCGACAAGGAACTCGTCTGGCTGCTCGCCAAACACGAAACGCTTTCGCCGGAAGAAGGCGGCATCGCGCTTTCCAAAGTTGAGGAAGAATTCTGGGCTTCAAAGACAGGCCAGAAGCTCATTCGCGATCGCGTGGAACGCAGCTTTCCGGAATTCATCTCGCGTGTACCCGGCAAGATGCTGAGCGAAGTCGGATTGAAGCGGCATTACAAGACCCCTGAGCCGATAAAAATTCTCCGCTCCGGCGTTCAGGCCAAGGCCAAAGCCGCCTGATCGATGCAGCGTCAGGCCTGCGGCCTGACCTTTCTTAACCGCAAAGAGCGCAGAGATCGCATAGCACTTCGCTATGTGTTCCCTGAGTTCTTTGCGGTTCGTTTTGTCCTGCCCACAATTCCTGTCCGGTTTTCCGCCCGGCGGGTATTCTCCTATGAGTGAATGCTCGAACAGATCAGGAGCTGCTGTTGGATTACGCGAGGGCCCGCTCGGAGGAAGCGTTCGCCGAGCTGGTTCGCCGGCACGTTGATCTCGTCTATTCTGCCGCGCTGCGCATGGTCGGCGAGGCGCATCATGCCGAGGATGTGACCCAGGCGGTGTTCGTCGCGCTGGCGCAAAACTCTTCCCGGCTCGCGCAACATCCCGTGCTGTCCGGCTGGCTGCATCGCACGGCTCAAAACCTTGCCGCCAATTCCATCCGCACCAACGTTCGCCGCCAGTTGCGCGAACAGGAGGCCATCGCCATGAATGAACCGTCGGCCGAAGAGCCGGATGCCTGGAACGACATTGCGCCACATCTGGACGCGGTGCTGAACGAACTTAACGAATCTGATCGCGATGCCGTGTTTCTCCGCTATTTCGAAAAGAAATCCGCCCGCGAAATCGCAGCACGTTTTGGGATCAGCGACGAAGCCGCACAGAAGCGGGTGAACCGCGCGGTGGAACGATTGCGCGAAGCGTTCACCCGGCGTGGAATCGCGGCTGGCCCCGCTGCGATCGCGGCAGCCCTGGCTGCGAGTGCCGTTCACGCGGCGCCTGTTGGCCTGGCACTGAAGATTTCCACCGCGACGGCGTTTGCCTCGGCAGGCGCCGTTGCAACAACCGCAGCCGCCACGAAAGCCATTGCCATGACTACGCTCCAGAAAATCACTGTCACCGCCACCATCGCGACCCTCGCCGTCGTGGGCGTTTACGAAGGCACGCAGGTCAACACCGCGCGGAAGGATGCTGCCGCGCTCCGTGAACGTTTGGCGCCAATCAACGCCCAGCTCAGTGCACTGCGGCAGGAGCGCGATGCAGCTTCGAATCAAATCTCCAGCCTCACCGGCGAGCTGGAGCGGATGAAATCCGAGCAGAAGCGGGTCGAGGTGCTCAAATTGCGCGGTCAGGTGGGCGCTTTGCGCCGGGAGTTGACTGCCGCGGTGGAATCGAACGCGAACACTCCCGGCTTCTCCAAGATGATGAGCGATCCGGCCATGCGTGAATACATCCGTATTGCCATGGTTGATTTGGTGAAGCGTCGTTACGCGGCATTCTTCCAAGAGGCGAAGCTTTCGCCAGAGCAGATCGACCAGTTCACACGCATCATCACGGATCATTTTCAGGAAGGTGCCCAGCGTCTGGCGGAGTCGCAGAAACCGGGCGGCCCGCCGCTGGAACCGAATGATCAATCGGATCAGGCGGTTGGTTTGAAACTGAAAGAGCTGCTGGGCCCGGAACTCGCGGCGCGGATGAAGGAATACAACCAGGAGGTGCCTGCGCGAACCACAGTGGACCTTTTGAATGTAGAACTCGGCGCGAGCAAGCTGAGTTCCGAGCAAAATTCCCGCCTGTTGGAGATCGTGAAGGCGGAGCCGTTTGAGCTCACGCATGGCATCGCGGGCGACGTCGATCCCGCGTTCTTCGGCTCGCAATCCGAGATCGACGATTACCTGATGCGGATCGTCGAGAGCAATCAACGCGTGCTGCAGAAAGCGGGCGAATTCCTGAACGCGGATCAGGTAACGGCGTTGAACACGGTTTTGACGAATGGCCTGAACGCGCGAATCACCCAGGGTGCGGCGTTCGGCCCGAAGCGTTAGCAGCAGTTTCAATTCTGTGGCGGCGGTCTATGACCGCGGACTTCCCGGGTTCGCACCGAGCGGTGCGCTGAATCAGTCGCCATTCCGGATTTGTCATTCCCTTTTCCTTCATCGCTGCGCGGAGGTTTTCTCGATAAAAGGACGGGACGGTAGCAGAACGGTAACAATTCGCGTCTAATCTCGCAGCATATGGATGTTCAACCAAGCCGCACCAGACAGGATTGGATTATGAAGACCGCATTTGAAACAAGGACCGCCGAACTCCCCGTGCTTCGTCCGACTGCCACTGCGCCGTCGCTGCGCGTGCCGGTAACGATCGGAAACCGCGAGAAACTGCGCCGGTTACGCGCTGCCGAAATGCTGGCCTGGGAGGCAGCTGACCATCAAGCCTCCCTGCGGAACTCCATGCAATCATCCGTCCAACAACATTGATTCGCCGACTGTCACCTACAACACTCATTTCCAGAACTATTATGAAACACTTCAGATTTCTGCCCTTCGTCTTTGCGGCTCTGGCATTCGCCTGCCAGCTGGCATACGCCGCAACGACAAGCGAATTGCTGCAACAAGGACTCTACGCGGAGGAGGTGGAAGGCAACATGGATTCCGCGATCAAGACCTACGGCAAGGTCATCGAAGACCAGTCCGCGTCGCCGGCGCATGTGGCCCAGGCGCTTTACCGCCAGGGCATGTGTTACCTCAAAATCAAAGATGAAGCCTCCGCCCGGACGGCCTTGGAAAGGCTCGTCACGGATTTTTCCGGACAAGCCGACCTCGCTGACAAGGCCCGCGTCTTATTGGAGGAACTGACCGATTTCGATCCCGCGGCGCTGATGCCCGCCGGGACGCTGGTGTATCTGGAACTCGGCAGCCCGGGACGTCAGATCGAAACGATCCTGACGATGCTCAAAGACACTCCGTTTGAGAATCCACTGGCCGCGATGAGCGGAGCGGCGGGAGGTCACCGGTCGCCTGCGGATGTATTGGGAGCGCTGTTGAATCCAAGCATGATGGCCGAGTTCAAAAAGATTCGGAGTTCAGCCGTGGGAATCATCGGCGTGGGAAAAGATCATCCGGAGATGATTTCCGTGCTCTGTCCCGGGAAGAGCGACGCCTTGCGCGGGCTGCTTCTGGCGGGATTGGGAATGGCCGGGAAAACCACCACGCCCATCGAAGGGATGTCGGTGGTGAATCTCCCCGAAGACATGGCCGTTGCTTACGATGAAAAGATCATGATCATGGCCCGGCCGGCAAGCCAGCTCCAGTGGAGTGTCCGGCAATACAAACGCGTGATTTCGGAACCCACCCTGGCCGGCAGCAACAAGTCATTCGCCAAAGTGAACAAGGTGCAGCGGCAGAAAAGCATCTTCACCCTTTGGGCCGATGTGGATGCCGGATACGATTACCTGTTGAAGCAGTTCCCGTCCGGACAAGTTCCGCCGCAGATCATGTCCGCCGATGCATTCGTCGATTTCCGCAACATCGATTCGCTGATGGTCACGGAGTTCATTGAAACCAACCGCACCGCGTCGCGGCTCGAAGTTCAACTCAAGGAAGGCCATCACTGCCTCGCGTATGACATGATCCGCACGCCGCGAATCGGCAAGGCCGCGCTGGAAGCCGTGCCCGCGCAGGCGGTGGCGCTGGCCAGTTTTTCCTTGAATCAAACCGGCACCCAGGCCGAACAGCTTCGCGCTCAGCTTCGCGCCATGACCGGTATGGATGCCGGGGCGGAAACCTTCACGAACATCGAGCAGATCACTCTGTTCGCTGTTCCAGCCAGCATTGCGAATCCGGGCAAAGGAAAGCTGGTGCCGCTGTCGCAATTGCCGGTCGGCCTTGCCATCGCCAGCAGCAATCCCGAGCAGACGAAGAAGGCGATCGCGAAATTGCTTCCCGGCTCCGAGGCCCCGGGAGGTTCCCAGATTGGCCGCTACAAGGTCGCTTCAAAGGACGGGCAGGATGTTTACTGCCATCTGGAACAGTTCAAGAAGACGCTCCTGCTGTCGCTGGATCGGGATGTTCTCGATGCCTCGATGGCTGCCCTGAAGAATCACGGATCGGCGGCGGCTTCCGGTCCGCTGCACCGGGATCTGGACCAACTGCCTTCTGCAACCAGCAAGTTGATTCTGATCAACGTCGGTGGTGCCCTGCGCTTTCTGGCACAGCTGATGAACACCAAAGACATTCCTGAAGCGCAGCATGCGGAATGGATCGAGACCGTTGAGCAACTCGCCCGGGCAGCCTCAGCGACGACCTTGGAATTTCGCACCGAGGAACAGCCCAATTCGCTTGCGGCGAGCTTCAATCTCAACGGCATTCCCCGGCTCAACCAGATTCTCACTCCTTTGGCAC
>CAMLLE010000060.1 GCA_946480555.1 uncultured Verrucomicrobia subdivision 3 bacterium | reverse complement strand
GAGACGCCTGTGATGCAAAGCGTTTCAGTCGGAGTTCTGGCCGGCGTCACACCCGGGTGGCGGTTGCTCGACAACTTTGAGAACTATCAACCCGGACCGATCCAGGGCCAGACGAACAAATGGATTCAGGGCGCCGGCGCTGCGACGGTGGTGGATCGCGGTGGAAACAAGGTTCTCAGTCTCAGCCAGACTGGTGCCGAGGTGGTGTCGCCAGGTGGAATGCTTGCGGCCTTGCCGCTGAATTCGCTCAGCATCGCCGAGGGCCAGATTGCGACGCTCTTCTTCCGGCTTTACGCAACCGGCAATGATCCGGTGGCTGACCTTACGGCCCAGGCCGGCTTGACCGATCATCCGACAGGTTTCATTCGCGACTGGCAGAATAATCTTGGGCCTTATCTGCGGCTGGAGAAGCCCGCCACGTTGATCAGCAACCTCACCGTGTTGTCCCCGAATGGATTTGGGATCGCTCGCGAGACGGCGACGAACACACTGGCGCAAGGGAAGGTTTACAACGTCTGGATCAACGTCACGAATGACATCATCGCGAGCAACGATCTGTTCTCGGTCCATGTTCAGGAACAAGGCCAGGCGGGCCGCACGGTTTTGTTTGAGAACGTCCGCGGCGATCGCAATCCGAGCGACACGACGTTCAATGTGAATCCCACGCTCGACAAAGTGTTCTTCGCGCTGATGAATCAAAACCAGGGGCGTGACAATTTGTTCATCGATGATCTCTTCATCAGTCTGGGCACCTACCGCGACACGGTGCCGGTGCTGGCGGGGAACTTCGGTCGCAGGGTTGTTCTGGCTGGCCCCGCAGCATCCGCTGACAGATTCCAATTCTCGTGGAATTCAGAACCAGGTGTCACCTACCTGGTCCGTGCCCGGGATGCTTTGACTTCGCCATGGCAGGTGCTCGCGACAAATTATCCAGCCGGCGGCGCGACCGGCGCGATCACCACGTTCACCAACACGCCGTTGACCACTTCGGAACGGTTCTATCAGGCCGTGGCTGAACCGCGTCCGGCGATCTGGAGTGACGATCTCGAAGTGAACAACGGCTGGACCGTGATCGACAACAGTGGCGGCGGCAGCCCGACCATTTGGGAGTGGGGAACGCCGGCCACTGGCCCGGGCGCAGCGCGCAGTGGAACCAAAGCCTTCGGAACGGACTTGGACGGTAACTACGCCACGGCCACGGATACCGCGCTGCGCTCGCCGGTGATCGACCTGACGGGAGTTACCAACCAGGTACGGCTGGAATTCTGGCAGCACCTGAATGTGGAAACGACGGATTACGCGCAGGTGACTATTCTCGACGCCGCCGACAATCTGATTGCCGGACCGGTTTCCGTTCAGAGCGGCAGCACCGGCCCTGGCTGGACGTTGCTCAACTACCCGCTTCCCGTTTCGATATTGAACCAACCGGTCCGGATTGAATTCCGCATGGTTGACGCGGACTTCACAAACGTTCAGCCGCTGCCCGGCTGGTACATTGACGACGTGGTCATCCGCCGCTGATTTCTGAAGCACACAACGCCAACCAGCAACAAACCCAAACCAACACACACCATGAAACGAACACAAACACCACAACGCCTCCGGCGCGCCGGCATTGCATCCGCCTTGTTGGGCGCGGCGCTTTGCCCGCAGTTTGCCGGGGCGCAGAATGTAAACGTCCAGTTCGGATCGGCTTCCGATCTCAGCAGTTTCAACCAGATTGATTCCGCCGGTGCGACCGTTAACAACTACAGCTTTTCGATGGCCGGCGGGGTCGGGAGTGGTGGTGGCGTGGCTTGGGGCACTGCGGCGGACACCACGGCCATTTACACTGGCGCAAGTTTTGATTTAACCGGCGGCGCATCGATCACGCTCGGCATCGATTTTCTCATGGGGGCCGTTCCGACGGGCAGCGCGAACGCCGTGGCGATGCTCGGCTTGACGGCCGACAACAACGTTGGCGGGTTTTATTCGCTGGATGCCGCAAGCTTCGTTGGCGGACGAATCCGCCACCGCTCCAGCGGCAACGTAAACGGACTCCAAGGGCAATCGAATGTGACCGGCGCCGGCGGAATCACGCAGGATCCCAGCAGCGATGCGGGGCTCACCGCGATCACGTTTGCCGCGCCGGAATGGTATCGGCTCGAATTGACGCTCAGCCGGTCGGCCACAGTGGACGTGTTCGACTATACGCTGAGCGTGTCGTCAATCGGTGCCGATGGCACGGCGACGCCTGCCTCCCTGGCGAACGGAACTCGCACCGGCACGCTGAACAACGCGGAACTCTACAACGACTCCACGCTTCACGCCGCGTTTCGGGGCGTTCCGGGAACCAGCTGGACCACCGGTTTCGACAACTTCACCGTCTCGATTCCCGAGCCTGGCGCATTTGCGTTTCTTGGATTGGGCGCCTTGACGCTGTTCTTCCGAAAGCGGCACGCCGCCTAGCTTGAACCAAATCCCGAAACAGAACGCCGGAGCCGAAAGGTTCCGGCGTTGTCATTGAAGGGGTCTGACGTGTTCGCACGGCAGGATCTTTCAGGGAGTCGTTCGGCCAATTCAACGTTTTGACCGGTTTGCCCGGTTCTTTCGCTTTCGCGGCAGGCGCTCTGCGGATGTATTGGCAATCGACCGTCTCCGCGTCTCCGCGGCAAGCTTCCGTTTCCCTTCGTTTTGCGATCCGAATCCGTGTCGAGATTCAGTTGTATCGGCCCGAACTTTATGGCCTGAATGACTCTGCTTACGTGAATGCACTTTGAACTTCCAACCGAGAATCACCTCTGACCTATGGCAAAGATTGCGATGATTGGCGCGGGCAGCCTCGTTTTTTGCAAGACCCTCATGTCTGATTTCCTCGCCACTCCGGCATTGGCTGGAAGCGAATACCGCCTGATGGCGCTGTCGCATACACGCCTCGACAAGATGAAGGCGTTTGTCGAACGCATGATTCAGGATAATGGCGTCGATGCCCGCGTGCTGGCGACCACCGATCGCAGGGAGGCGCTGGCGGGTGCGGATTATGTGGTGATCATGCTGCAGGCGGGCGGCGTGGCGGAATTCCGGCAGGATTATGAAATCCCGCTGAAGTATGGCGTGGACCAATGCATCGGCGACACGCTCGGTCCGGGTGGCGTGTTCCGCGCGCTGCGGCACATTCCGGCGCTGATGGAGATCGCGCGGGACATGCAGGAACTCTGTCCGAATGCCATTCTCTTCAATTACGCCAATCCGATGGCGATGTGCTGCGCCGCCCTGGGGCGCGTGCCCGGATTGCAGTTTATCGGACTGTGTCATGGCGTTCAAACGACCATGCACCTGATCGCCAGCTACGTGGGCGTGCCGAAGAATGAGATCGATTTCCTCGCGGCGGGCATCAATCACATGGCGTGGTTCCTTAAGCTGGAACACAAGGGGCGTGATCTGTATCCGAAGCTGAAGGAGAATTTCGAGCACCCGGGCTTTTACGTGAATGAAAAGGTGCGCGGCGAAGTGATGCGCCATTTTGGTTACTTCATGACGGAAAGCACCGGGCATTTGTCCGAGTATCTGCCGTACTTCAGGAAGAACAAAAAGGCCTTGGAACTTTACTGCGACGAACCTTCCTTCGGAGGCGAGAGCGGCGCGTACTACAAATACTGCGCCATGCTCGCCGAAAAATTTGCGAGCACCGATCCGCTTTCAATTGAGTCCACCGCCCTCGGACCTCGCAGTGCGGAATATTGTTCCCACATCATCGAAGCGAAGGAAACCGGCCGGGTTTTCCGGCTGAATGGCAACGTTCGCAACGACGGATACATCACAAACCTTCCAAACCGCTGCTGCGTGGAAGTGCCGGTCTACGTGGACCGCCTGGGGCTTCATCCGACGGTTGTGGGCGACCTCCCGCCGCAATGTGCCGCGCTCAACATGACGAACGTGCTGGTGCAAAATCTGACGGTGGAAGCGAGCTTCGCCGGGGATCCGGAAATGGTCATGCAAGCTGTGGCGCTCGACCCACTCACGTCGGCGGTGCTCACGTTGAAGGAAATCCGCGCCATGGTGGGAGAGATGCTCGAAGCGGAGCGGGCTTATTTGCCGCAGTTCAAGGGGAAGTCGCTGCGACGTGTGGATGACATTCAGATTCCCAAAGACGTCGTCCGGCAGGAAGTTCCGCTCGATCCCGCGCTGGCGATTGCCAATCGTTTCGGAAAACTCGCGAGCGCATGAAGGCGCAGAGCTGATCGGGATGCTGATGAGATTGCTGTCAACTCCTGCCGATCACACCTAGATGAATGACCGGCTTCCCTGGATTCGTCTCGCCCAATCCGCGTCTCCGCGTCTCCGCGTGAAATCCCGGCAGCCCGCTTGACCGGATTCAGTTCTCAATTGTCTCCAATTCCGCACTCCACGCTCTGCGTTCCGCGTTCCGCACTTCACAAACCCGGCGAGCCGGCCTTTCAAAAGCCGCTGTTCGATCTGTTGACCGGGAAGCGGAAGGGGCGTCTGCCGATATGTGGGAGGTTTTGCCGACGAGATGGAGGAGTTCGCCCACCGCGGATTTCAAAGATTCCGCCTGTGAGTTCAATTCTTCCGCAGCTGCCGCGCTTTCTTCCGCACTGGCGGCGTTGCTCTGCGTGATCTTGTCCATCTGGCCGACAGCGCTGTTGATCTGGCCGATGCCCTGAGTTTGTTCGCGAGATGCGCCGGCCACCTCCGCGGCCAGCTCGTCCACCTGTCTCGCGCGGGTGACGATTTCATTCAGCACATCCGCCACACGATGACTGATGTCCACGCCCAATGCGGTCTTGCCGATGGAACCCTGAATTTTCGCCGTGGTTTCCTTGGCGGCCTGGGCGCTGCGCTGCGCCAGGTTTCGCACTTCATCAGCCACAACAGCGAAGCCCATTCCGGCGTCTCCGGCGCGGGCAGCTTCGACTGCGGCGTTGAGCGCCAGAATGTTTGTCTGGAACGCGATCTCGTCGATCGTCTTGATGATCTTGGCGATGTCATCGCTCGATGACTTGATGTCCGCCATTGCCACGGACATCGACTGCATTTCCTGAACGCCGGATTCCGCGGCAGTGCGTGCCTGGCGGGCGAGATCGTTGGCTTTCCGTGAATTTTCAGCATTGCGTTGCGTCATGCTGGACAGTTCTTCCAGTGATGCGCTTGTCTCCTCAATAGAGGCCGCCTGCTCGCTGGCGCCTTCCGCGAGGCCGTTGCTGGACGCGGAAACTTGTGAAGATGCAGAAGAAAGCTGGCTGACGCTGTCGCCGAGCAGCGTGGAAATATGTCCGAGCACCCGGTTGATGCTGCGAATGATCAGGAAGGAAATAGTGATCGCGGCGAGCAGTGCGATTCCAAGTCCGATGCCGATGCTGGCCGATGCGCTGCGGACGGAACTGACAATCCGGTCCGTGGAGCCTTTTGCGGTTTGCTTGTCAGCTTCGACGACTGCCGCGATGGCGTTCAGGAATCTTTTCGAGGCGGGGTTCAGTTTCGTGTGGACCGCTTTCACGGCTTCGGCGGTATTCTGTTCGGCCTGCAGGCGGCATACTTCTTTGAAAGCAGGCACGTATTCAGCGCGGGCGCGCAGCATGGGGTCGAGCAGTTCCCGGCTCCGGGCGCCGGTGAGGGTGGCCGTGTATTCATTCGTCAGCCCATCGATGGCGGCCACGTTCTTCTTGATTTGCGCCAGCTCGCCAGCCGCCGCCTGTTCGTTCTCGGCGAGGATCACGCGGAGTGTGGCGCAGTAATTTTGCAGTGCGAGCGACTGCAGTTCGCTGATGTTCAGCAGCCCTGGCAACGACTTTCCGGCGATCTGTTCGGTGTCGCGCTTGATTGAGAAGAGGTGCCAGGAGGCAAAGAGTCCGAGAGCAATGACGATGAGTGTGACCGCTCCGAACCCCGCAACAATCCGCTTTCCGACAGTCCATTGTTTCATAAGTGGCCGAGCGTTGATGTTGAAACAGGCGCGTCGCAGATCCGGCAAACACCGCGTGACGACGCGAACTAACGTTCGGAGGAGCTGATGGCCTGCGGCAAATAGCCGTTCAATGCCCTGCCCGGTCCGAACGTGTGGTTGTGCCAGAGGTCGGACGGGTGGCGGAATTCTTGAGCGGCTTTTCGATGAATAGTGTGAGACGTCTTGATGAGCGCTTCCCATGGTGCATCAGTCTCCGAATCTCTCCCGTTTTTAGCGGTGACCCTGTGAGCGCCGCCAACCGTCTCCGCATTGGTTGTCGATGCCAGCGAGAATGACGCAACATTGTTGCGCCACACTTTCAGCAAGGTCGCATCTTCGCCTGGTAGGCGTCGCGCTTTCCGACAAGGAAAGAGGGAATCAGCTTGGAATGGCGTCCAAGGCGAGGAACGTCCACACGTCGCCATGATAGCCAGTGCGTGCGGCGTTCTTTTGCTCGGAGCCGATCCAGCGCCAAATCTCATCTGCTTCGATCTGAGTGCATTTGAGTCCACGCATCTTCTCGTCATGGAACTTGGCGCACGCTTCGCCGACGCGCACACCAAGGCGCATGATCGTATCCCGATGCGCATCGGTGATGCGGTCGATGGAGCGAATCGAAGACCCTTCCGCCAGCATGGTGACGGCCTGGACCTTCTTCTCCATCGGGAGGTTGTTTTGCCATGGGTTTTAATGTGTCGGGTTTGGCCGGGTTATCCAGCAGGAGCAGGAAAAGTGAAATTCAGATTTGGACACGACCGGCTTGTCCGGTGCATTGACTTGGGAAAGGGCCGCCGATAAGTTTCCACGCCCGAAAAAATTCAGATAAGGCCACAATGCTCGACACGATTGAAAAACTTCTGATTCTGCAGGATCGCGACAAGAAAATTTCCCGGGTTCGAATGGAGCTGGACCACATCGGGCCGGAGCGCCAGGCGCTCACCAGCAAATCATCCGGTGCGCAGACCGCGCTGGATGGCGCCAAGACGCGGGTGAAAGAGCTCGAATCGAAACGAAAGGATTTGGAATTGGAAGTTCAGGCGAAAAAGCAGCTGATCGAGAAATATGCCAACCAGCAGCTTCAGACGCGCAAGAACGAGGAATACCGCGCGCTCGCACATGAGATCGAGGGTTGCAAAGAAGCAATCTTCAAGATCGAAGATCAGGAAATCGCTTTGATGGAGCAGGGGGAGGCGGCCCAGAAATCGGTTGCAGCGGCAGCGCAGGTGGCGTCGGAAGCGAAGAAGCTGATGGACGAGCAGGTGGCTCAGCTCAATTCGCGCGAAGAGAACCTGAAGAAGGAACTCGCAACCCTGCTGGCAAATCGCGAGGAACTTGCGTCAGCGGTGGATGAATCGGCGCGGGCCCGCTACGAACGATTGCTGCGCAGCAAAGGGGACAATGTGGTTGTGGGCGTGAACCACGGCGTGTGCGGCGGCTGTCACATGCGGCTGCCCACGCAGATTCTCGTGAGCTGCCAGGCGCAACAGGAGCTGGTGACCTGCACCAACTGCGGCCGCATTCTCTACTACACGCGCGACATGGATCTGGCGGTTGCAGATTGATTGACAAGGAGCGCGGGCGGCTTTGCCCGCGCCTTGCCGTTCCGTTCTTCGTCACGCGGGAAACTGCCCGCGCCTACCTGTGCTATTGCGGCACTTGCAGCCGGAAGAATTTTGCCGGTTCAGCGGCATCGAACGGCACTTCCACCACGGTGTTGCTGCCACCCATTAGGAATCCATACGCATCCCAATTAATGAGGTTGGTGGAAAACTCCAGCTGGTAGGTGGCTCCCGGGACGCCGGTCCAGTGCATCGTCAAATTCGTTTCTCCCAACGTGGCTGTCAGCTGAGGCCGCATGAGGCTGATAACGAAATCCTGGGCGGTCATGTCATTGACGAGGTTGGCGTATTCGCGCGACTGCGGATTCGAAACCAGCACTGTGGACGTGAATGGCCTGACGGTTCCCGTCCAACCTGACGGCACGTTTGCAGAGTACCGGCCCAAGGCATCGGTTTGGAGACCCACCAACCCGCTCAAGTACACTGCGTGGTCCGCAGCCGGCGATCCGTCTTCACGCAGCACAGTTCCGGAGATTGTCGGCAGCACGACCGTGACATTATTGGTCACGTTGGCGGCGAGGGAATCCCCGAAGAGATTGGAAATGCTCGCGTTGACGATCACCTGGTAAACGCCTTCTGCGGTCTGTTGAGGAATCGTCAGGCGCAACACGGAAGGCGAGTTCAGCGAAAGCCCATAGGTCGCCGATGGAATCAAACCGCCCGGACCGATCACCGTAAGGTCGTCCACACTCACTGAAGTGGAATCGAGCAGGTCGTTGAAATGGATGTAAAACTCATTGAGGTAGTTGGTCCAAGTGCCGCTGGGCTCAAACGAGCTGACCGCGAAACCTGTCCAATTGGTTGCGTGGTAAATCGAGCCTGCTTCACCAGGCGAAGCGCCAATCCCACCCGAGGCCGCCACGGTTCCGGTGAATGAATTCGTGCGCGCATAGATCGCGATGCGTCCGCCGCCGCCGCCGCCACCCGGGAACAACTCGCCGTCGCCACCGCTGGCGGTCACAAGGCCGTTGCCGGAAAATTCACGTGTCGTGATCCAGATGCTGCCGCCGGAACCGCCGCCGGAATTGTCCTGCAAACCTTCCCGGCCATCGGCATTCAACTCGCCGTCGATCTGCACGGAGCCCGCGCTGATGCGAATGGCGCCGCCGCCTGCACCTGCGGTGAACGGCCCGGTCCCAGCGCCGCCGCCGCTGCCCGTCGTTATCGGTTGAATTTCCGATCCGTAAACGTTTCCTCCCTGCGCGCCTGTGCCGGAATCGCCGCCCGCCCCGCCATGGCCTGCGCCTGCACCCGTGGTAATTCCCAAATCGTAGAACGACATTCCCGCTCCGGGACCGGTCGAAGCGGGGAAGCCGTGGCCGAGAGCCGAGATGAGTCCGTCTTGTTCGACGATGAGCTTGTCCATGACGGCGAGTTGAAGGTCGGGCGTGCTCCCGGCAAGGAGGCTGCCGCCGGATTCGACGGTGAGGTTTCGCAGTGCCGGGAATCCGTCGGTGAGCGGCTGAATTGCGCCGGCGTTTGCAATTACGAGATCGAACAGGTTCGTGGGCATCTGGATGCTCACTCCGACCGGCGTCGTTCGTCCAAACTGCCCGCCGTTCTCCACGATCAGCGTCGCAGTCGCTGCGTTTGTATTGCTGAGATAAACCGTACCCGCGCCGCCAGCCTCGATGCCTGTGCCGCCGTGGGCTGTGATTGGCCCGGTGAATTCGTTTGTGGCGAAGTGAATTGCAATTCGTCCGCCCGATCCGCCGCCGCCGTCGGCCAGGCCTGAACCGCCGTTTGCGCTGATGCTGCCGGCGCCAGTGAGCTGTTTCGTATGGATGCGAACGCTGCCGCCAGACCCGCCGCCGCTGTTGAATTGTCCATTCAATCCATTGGCCGAAATGCGGCCATCCACTTGCAACGTGTTTTGCACGCTCAGCCAGGCGACTCCGCCGCCTGCGCCGCCAACGGGGGGCGTTTGGTTGACGCCGCTCCCGCTGCCGCCACCGCTTCCCGCAGCTGTTGGGAATTCGATGGAGCCGTAAGGCTGGCCATCGCCAAAATCAAATCCTCCCGCGTAACCGCCATGGCTGCCCCCAGCGCGGATGCCGCTCGCACTCGACTGGCCGCGGCCCAAACCCACCCCGGATCCACTGCCTGCGCCATCCACATTGAGTGCGCCGCCTGCTTCAATCTCAAGATTGCCGGAGACCGTGAGCGGTGTGGAACTGCGCGTGAGCAGGGTCGCGTTTGATTTAACCGTCAGCGAAGTGGCATTGAGCGCACCGCTGGTTTCCAGAGTGGCCCCGCGCTCCACGGTGATGGGCATGACGGCTGTTTCCGAGATCGGAGTGTTTGTTCCAACAATCTCAGAATTGTCGATCAACAAATGCGGATTCGCTCCCTGCCGGTCTGAAAACAGGATCGTGCCAGCGCCGCCATTGCGATATCCGATGCCGCCATGGGCTGCGAACGTGCCAGTGAATTGATTGGTGGCCACTCGGATGACCATGCGGCCGCCGCCCCCGCCGCCACTGATCGCAGAGCCGTTGCCGCCATTTGCCGAGATGATCCCTGTGCCCTGCAACCGGGTGGCTGACAGGAACACTGTCCCGCCCGAACCGCCGCCAACGGTGTTTGTGGGTGCGTGGCCCCCGTTGGCTGAGATCGTTCCGTCCACCACTGCGGTGCCGTTGACGGCGAGATTGACGTATCCGCCACCCAAGCCTGCAGGCACCAGGCTCGAGTAAGAACC
>CAMLLE010000059.1 GCA_946480555.1 uncultured Verrucomicrobia subdivision 3 bacterium | reverse complement strand
CTTGGGCCAGAGCGTCACCAGCTTTCGCGTCGGCTTCGGATTCTCGAGCGAACGATATTCAGGCGCGCCGGCATCGCCGCGATTCACCGCCATCGCGGGCACCAGCGAAATGCCGAGCCCGGCGCGCACGAGCGACTGGATTGTCTCCAGCTGCGCGCTGCGAAAGCTGATCCCCGCACGCACGCCGCGACGTTCGCAGAAGCTCAGTACCTGGTCGCCCAGACAGTGGCCTTCCTTCATCACGATCAACTTCTCAGCGTGCAGGTCCGAGGCGGTGATGGATTGCTTCCGAGTCAGCGCATGGCCCGCGGGCAACGCCAGCAGCAGCTCTTCCGAGAACAACGCACTGACCTCAAAATGGGGATTCGCGATAGGCGGGCTGGCAATGGCGAGATCGATGTCGAACGAACCGAGATGTTTCAGCAACTGCCCCGTGGTGTCTTCCTGCACGACAACTTCCACACCGGGGAATTTGTCGGCAAACTCCGCCAGCACGCCCGGCAACAAGTACGGCGCGATGGTGGGCAGCACGCCGATGCAGAGCGTTCCGCGCAAAAGCTCCTTCGCGTCGTTTGCCTCGCGCTTCGCGTGCTCCACCTCGTCGAGAATTCGCCGCGCGCGCGTCATGAAGATTTCCCCGTAACCGGTCAGCCGCGCCTGACGCTTCATGCGGTCAAACAGCCGCTCCCCGAGCTCCTCCTCCAGCTTTTGAATCTGCTGGCTGAGCGATGGCTGGGAAACGTGGCATTGCTCGGCCGCGCGGGAGAAGTTCCCGGTCCGGGCAACCGCGACAGCGTAACGCAGCTGATGCATTTCCATAGGCAAAACCTATCGTATGCACACGAAACAAGTATTTCAACAATGGCTCCGCGGATGGTTGAATCTTGTCGCACTGGAATTTTTGAAACCCACGCCTCCTGTAATGACCACTCATCCCGTTTCAGCCAGCTTTGCGCAAAGCCCTTTCGCATGCGGCGGCTGTGTCCGGCATCCTGAAGGCCGGTTCGACGAACCGTCCGCGCGCGGCGGTGAGACACGGAGAATCTTCATCCAATACGTCACTCCTGCAATTAGGAGGAACGCTCGCCAGCACTGTTCAACGGCTTCGGATTCCCGTAGGGTTCGCTCATGGTTTCCGAAGCGGAATTGCTCGCGCGCTGCCGCAAAGGCGATGCGGATGCGTGGGATGAATTGTTCGACCTGCATTACGCGGCAACCGGTCGCTTCGTGTTTCAACTCAGCGCTGATTTTACGCATGAAGACACTGAGGAGATCTGTCAGGAAACCTTCCTCTCCGTTGTTCGAAACTTGAATTCCTTCCAGGGCGATAGCCGGTTCCAGACCTGGCTATTCCGGATCGCAGCGAACAAAGCGCGCGACTTCCGAGAACGACGCAATGCCGCCAAACGCGGCGGTGGGCAGACTCCAGCGTCGCTCCAGGCCGAAGATCCGGAATCCGGACTGACGCTCGACCCGGCTGCACCATGGCCGTTGCCAGACGAACTGCTGATGAACTCCGAGCAGATGCAGTTGCTCCGTGCGGCTCTGGATCGCTTGGGCGAACCCTGCCGCGAGATCGTGGAGCTCCGTTACTTCGGCGAACTTAGCTATGACGAGATCAGCGCGGCGTTGAAGCTGAACGTGAAGACCGTCAGTTCTCGCCTGAGCAAATGCCTGGACCGTCTGGAGGCCATCGCGTCGAAAATCTTTTCGCGGGAACAGCGGGACGTTTTCCCGTCCAACTCTTAGCTGCAATGGAACCGGAACGTAAAATTGAGAAGCTGTTGCGCGCGTTTGGAAAAAAACGTCGCGAGGACGCGAAAGAACCGTTCGCGTTGCATCAAGCAAACCGGCGGTTGTTGCAGGGCGAAGTCCGCAAGCTTGGTCGGGCTCGCGAACGCGGCAGTAATTTGCGCCGTTTCAACCTGCGGCGGCTCATCTTCGCCAGCAGCGCTGCGGCCGCATTCGTGATTTTGCTGGCGTCCATCATCCCTGCGTTGCAGCGGGGACGATCTGCGGGAACGTTCGCCGAGAGTGCTCCCACGGAGATGGCTTCGGCTCCAGCACAAGAGAAGAGCCTTCCTGAATTGGACCGGGCGCGCCGACTTCGCGCGCCAGCTGCTTCGCCTCCGCCAGCGGCGGTGAGCGGATCGGACAACGGCAGCACCTCCTTGACGCTCTCATCAGCGGTTCAGGATTCCACGATGCCGTTTCCCGAATCAAAAGGCCTCGTTGCGGCGGGGACGGTATTCCATGACAGCTTCGCTTCCAGCGATGAGGCTCGGTTTTACTTCCGCCGAGTGTCCAACTCGGCTCAGACATTCGATATTAGCGCGCTGTCGAACTTTACCCTGATGCCGACGGCTGCGGGAGTTCGCATCGTTGACGCGGATGGTTCGGTTTACGAACCGGTTCAGTCCATGGACAACTTGGGAGCCGTGACTCAGGGCGGCGAAGTTCCCACTCCGGCAACGCCCGCCGCTCAATCCGAAGTGACGCAGTCTCAAGCCGAGAACTTCCGCGTGGCGGGAACCAACCTGACCCTCAACCAACCGCTGGAGTTCATGGGACGTTTGGTGGTGGTGACCAACGCGCTATCGAAAGGTTCCGGCGACGCGGCGAGCCCGGCCGTTCTGTCAACAAATGTGGTGGGAACGATTCGGGTGGAAAGCCGTTCAATCCCGATCGAAGCGGAACCGCGCCCGGCGCAAAGCGCTGGCAGCGATCAACCTGGCAGCATAGGCGATAAGTGACGGTCACTCGCTGGATGAGCGCGCGTGAAACCTTGCCCATGCCCTTGCCCCGGAAAAACGCGAGTGGTAGTTTTTCGCGCACCATTTGATCCAGCTTACAATTATGATGAAATCGACTTCTCTCTTGGCCTTGGCTGCCAGCCTTGCAACGGGCATGGCTGCAGACATCTCCGGCACCGTGACCCTGACCGGCAATCCGCCCGCGGAGAAACCGATCGCTCCGCTGAAGGACGACGCAACCTGCGGCAAAATGCACTCCACCGTCCCGACCACGAAGTTTTTCGTCGTCGGTCCGAACAAGGAACTCGCGGACGTGGTCGTGGTTCTGAAAGGCATTAGCGGCAAATCGACTGGTGCGTCGGCCAAGCCGGCGGTGCTCGACCAGAAGGGTTGCCTTTACACACCGCAGATTTTGGCAGTTCAGACTGGCCAGAAGCTGCTCGTGAAGAATTCCGATCCAGCGTTGCACAACGTCCACACCAAGCCCGCAGCGGGCAGCGGCAATAAGGAGGAGAATCACGCGCAGATGCAGGGCGGCGCGGACCTTCAGTTTAGCTTCCCAGCGGCGGAGAATTTCCTGAAGTTTCAATGCGACGTGCATCCGTGGATGTTCGCCTGGGTGACGGTGGTGGATCATCCCTACTTCGCCGTGACCGACAAGGACGGCAAATTCACGATCAAAGACGTCCCCCCCGGGAAATACACGGTGACCGCGTTGCATCGCAAAGCGGCCCCGGCCGGTCTGGACAAAGAAGTCGAAGTGAAGGATGGCGCGGCGACCATCGATTTCGTCCTCGAAGTGAAGTAGTTTTCTTCTCGTTCAAAACCGCTGCGAGCGCAGGCTCGCAGCGGTTTCTTGTTTGCGTGGGAAGACGTGAGGTGTCGTGAGAAGGATCCTCACCCCGGCCTTCTCCAATCCGATGGGAGATGGCCGGGGTGAGGATTTAAAACAGTCCGCCAGAACCGCACAATGCAGACCGATTCATCAATCAATCGATGGCTCCATCGCTTCGCCGTTTTGACGGCAGCGGCCACGTTGTTCCTCATCGCCGTGGGTGGGTTGGTCACCAGCAAAGGGGCAGGCATGGCCGTTCCTGACTGGCCGACGAGCTATGGCTACAACATGTTTGCGCTGCCAATTCATCTTTGGACCGGGGGCGCACTCTACGAACATACGCATCGCTTGTGGGCTTCGGTGGTGGGATTGCTTGTCGTGGCGTTGACCCGGTGGCTGGGTGGTGCGCCATCGCGGAAGCCGCTGGCAATTGTCGGCGCACTTGAGCTGATCGCTGGACTGGGAATCGTCTTGTTGTGGCCGAAGCTCAAGGGCACAGGATTCTTCCTGTCAGGAATCGGCGGCGTGGTTTTGGCGGCGGCCTTGGTCTGGGTGAAGAATGCCCCGGCATCGAAGGCGCTCGTGAGATTGGGCTGGATTGTTTTTGTGCTGGTCCAATTTCAAGGATTGCTCGGAGGATTGCGCGTGGTGTTGTTCAAGGACCAGCTCGGAATTTTCCACGCGGCGCTTGCGCAGGTGTTCTTTGTTTTATTGTGTGCGATTGCGCTGTTCACGAGTCGCATGTGGTGGAGAACCGTCGCCCTGGCTCGCGTTGATCCCGTCGCAAAATCGGATGGTCCGCGATCGGAAAGAACGGGGGCGGCAGCTCCAAACTCAGCGATTCCGCCGAGCGCTTTGAGATTCGCGGTGATCTTCACCACCGTTCTGATCTTCCTGCAACTGCTCATCGGCGCAACGATGCGGCATCAGCACGCCGGCCTTGCGATTTGGGATTTCCCGCTCGCGCATGGCAAACTCTGGCCGGACACCGATCCGGATTCGATTCTTCGATACAATCAACAGCGCGTCGAAGTGGCTTCCGCGAATCCGATCACGGCATTTCAAATTCACCTGCACATGGTTCATCGCGTCATGGCGATGATCATTCTCGGCGCGGTGGCGTATTGCGCATGGCTGACGTTTCGAAAATTCGGCGCGCGTCATTCACAGACAAAATTCGCACTGACGTGGTTTGGATTCATCCTCGTGCAACTCGGGCTGGGCATCGCAACAGTGCTGACCCACAAAGCGGCGGACATGGCAACGGCTCACGTGGTGGTCGGCGTACTTTCTCTGGCCACGGGGGCGATGCTGTGTATATTCAGCGTTCGCAGCCTTGCTCCTGAAACGCGCGCGCCCCATTTGCCGGGCGACGCGAACAACCGCTTTGGCGGAAGAGTAGCAGGCTCCGCACCGCGATGAATGCAAGCGCTCAGAATTTGATTGAAGCAACGCCGGCTGAGAAAAGCTGGTTCGCCGTTTATTCCGACCTGATCAAAGCGCGGCTCACGTTTCTCGTGATCCTCACCACGCTGGTTGGATTTTACATTGGGTTTCGCGGGCCGGTGGATTACGCGCTGATGTTCCACGCGGTGTTCGGAACGGCGCTCGTCGCCAGCGGCGCGGCGGCGTTGAATCAACTGCTGGAACGCGAACACGACGCCAAGATGCGGCGCACGAAGAATCGTCCGCTGCCTTCCGGCCGGTTGCAGCCAACGACCGTGATGGTTTTTGGCGGCGTGTGTGGTTGCGCCGGCCTGATTTACCTCGCCCTGCTGGTGAATCTCACAACCAGCGTGATCGGCGCCGTGTCGCTCCTCAGTTATCTTTTCATTTACACGCCGTTGAAGCGCATCACGTGGTTGAACACCGCGGTCGGAGCAATCCCCGGCGCGTTGCCGCCGCTGATGGGCTGGACTGCCGCGCGGGGCGAATTGTCACCGGAAGGCTGGGCGCTGTTCGCGATCCTTGCATTCTGGCAACTGCCGCACTTTCTGGCGATCGCGTGGATGTATCGCGACGAATACGCGAAGGCTGGATTCAAGATGCTCCCGGTGATTGATCCCGACGGCCAGCGCACGGCGCGTTACGCGGTGAGTCACACGCTCGGCTTGCTGCCGATCAGCCTCTGCCCGTTTCTGTTTCAGCTCGCGGGTCCAGTTTATCTCGCGGGCGCGTTGATCCTCGGCGTTGCGTTCCTCTGGGTGGCAATCCAATTCGCGCGGCACCTCACCATTCCGCGCGCGCGCCAGCTGTTTTTCGTGTCCATCCTTTATCTGCCATTGCTGCTGACCGTGATGGTATTGGACAAGATGAAGTGATGTTCTCCATCAGGCGACTCTGCCGTTGACACTGAAATGACCGTCAAGTTGACTAAACCCGATTTTTCACCTGTTGGCCAAAAGACGGTCAGTCTTTTTATCCGACAGCTTTTTTATTGAACAAAAGAACATGCAGGCGACGCACGCAGCTTCACACGCAGACGTCCATCACGAAGACCACGATCTGGGCTTCTGGCGGAAATACGTCTTCTCGATCGACCACAAAGTCATCGGCATCCAATACGGCCTGACCGCGCTGGCCTTCCTGCTGTTTGGCTTCTTCCTGATGCTGATGATGCGCTGGCAGATTGCGCATCCAGGCGCGCCCATTCCGATCGTGGGCCCGCTGCTCGAAGCGATCCTCGGCCAGCCTGCGGCCAAGGGCATCATGTCCGCCGATCTCTATAATTCCTTCGGCGCAATGCACGGGACGATCATGGTGTTCCTCGCGATCGTGCCGCTGGCATCCGGTGCGTTCGGCAATTACCTCGTGCCGCTGCAGGTGGGCGCTGGCGACATGGCGTTCCCGCGCCTGAACATGGCGAGCTACCAGTTCTATTTCTTTGGCGGCATCATCATGTTCGCCAGTTTCTTCATTCCCGGCGGCGCAGCGCAGGCGGGCTGGACTTCTTACGCGCCGCTCTCGCTCGCGATTCCAACCGACGGGCAAACGTTCTGGTTGTTGGGAATGGTGTTCCTGATCACGTCGTCGTTGCTGGGCTCCGCGAATATCATCGTCACGATCGTTCAATTGCGCGCGCCGGGTTTGACCTGGATGCGCCTGCCGTTCTTCGTCTGGGCGCAGTTCGTCGCGTCGTTCCTGTTGCTGCTGGCTTTTCCGCCACTGGAAGCTGCGGGCATCATGCAGCTGATGGACAAAGTCGCGGGCACCAGCTTGTTTCTGCCAACCGGCCTCGCCGTCGGAGGAAACCTGGCGAACGTCAGCGGCGGCGGCAGCCCGCTGCTGTGGCAGCATCTGTTCTGGTTCCTGGCGCATCCCGAAGTGTACGTTTTGATTCTGCCGGCGATGGGAATCATTTCGGAAATCATCGCCAACAACACCCGCAAGCCGCTTTGGGGTTACCGCTCGCTGGTGTTCGCCTCGCTCGGCCTCGGGTTCATGTCGTTCATCGTTTGGGCGCATCACATGTATCTGACCGGCATGGGCACGGTGATCGCCACGTTCTTCCAAACCACCACGATGATCATCTCGATTCCGTCGGTGATCATTCTGACGTGTTTGCTGATTTCACTTTGGGGTGGCTCGATCCGCTTCAACACGCCCATGCTTTTCTCGCTGGCATTTCTGCCGATGTTCGGCATTGGCGGCTTGACCGGCCTTCCGCTCGGGTTCAGCGCGAGCGATATTCACCTGCACGACACCTATTACGTCATCGCGCACTTCCATTATGTCGTGGCGCCGGGAACAATCTTCGCGCTGTTTGCGGGCATCTACTTCTGGTACCCGAAACTGACCGGCCGCATGATGAATGAATTCTGGGGCAAGGTTCACTTCTGGCTTTCGTTCGTGTTCATGAACCTGATTTTCCAGCCGATGTTCGCGCAAGGCATGGCCGGCATGCTGCGCCGCATGTCAGACGGCGGCGCGAATTACTCCGCATCCGTGCTGGCCAAATCCGGTGCGACCGTCATCGGCGGCTTGAGCGACATGATGATCAAGCTGAACACCTACATCCTCTGGGCTGCCGTCGGCCTGGCGCTCGCACAGATTCCTTTCATCATTAATTTGTTTTGGAGCATCAAGAACGGCCAGAAGGTGAAGTCGGACAATCCGTGGGATGCGACGACACTGGAATGGCAGACGCCCACGCCGCCGCCGCACGGCAACTTCACGAAGGAACTGACGGTTTATCGCGGCCCATACGAATACAGCCCCACCGGCCGCAAAGGCTCGGATTACCTCCCGCAGAGCGAAGTTGAGGGCAAGGCTGACACCTCTTCAACCAAACACTGATCACTCCGCACATGGAAATTCCTTACGCAGTCAAACCCCGCCCGGACACCGGCGTTTACAATGCCAAGCTCGGCATGTGGCTGTTCCTAGCGTCCGAAGTCATGCTGTTCGGCGGTTTGTTTTCCGCTTACATCCTGCTCCGCGTCGGCGCCGCTGATGGCACCTGGACCCGTGGGTTGTTGAGCGTCACGCTCGGCACGGTGAACACCGCCATCCTGGCGCTCTCCGCCGTCACAACGCTCCTTGCCTGGGCCGCCTGCAAAGTGCGCGATTACGGCAAGTTCAAGATGTGGCATGGGCTCACGATCCTGCTCGCGCTGATGTTCCTCGGAATCAAGTCCTACGAATACCGCGACAAGTTCCATCACTACCAAATCCAGAAGCCGGACAACACTTACGTTGACGGCCATTTCGTGAACGCGAAATACACTGCCGCGGCTGGCGGGGCGGAACGTGTCGAGCAGGGATTCAAGGGCATGAACTTCAAGGAAGGCGACCAGCAGTTCAACCTGGCGTCAGTCACGTTGAATGGCTTTGAAGCCGAGACGCTCAAGGAAATCAACGAACCGCAGCGCGGCCACAAACACGAACACAAGGACGTGACGGTGCCCGCAGCCGAGATCAAGAAGATCGGCAACTACGGTCCCGCGCACAATACGTTCACTGCGATTTATTTCACGATGTCCGGTCTCCACGCGTTGCACATCCTGGGCGGCGTGCTGGTGATCGCTTATTTCTGGGGTCCGGGCAGCAAGATGTTCTTCACTGAGCACGATCGCTTCACCAACCGCATCGAAGTCTCCGGCCTGTTCTGGCACTTCGTCGATCTCGTCTGGATTTTCCTGTTCCCGGTACTCTACCTCACCTGATTTATGGACGATCTTCAGCCTTCCAATCTGAGCGCCTACACGCGGCGCTGTTTCATGATCCTGCTTGGCGTGCTCTGCGGTACGGGCGTGATGGTGGCCGCTTCGTTTGCGCCCATTAACAGCACTGGCCTGCGCATCGCGCTGATCCTGACTGTGGCCGCTGTGAATGCCACGCTCGTGGCGACGTTTCTGATGCACATCATGACCGAGAAACGGTTCGTCATGATCACGCTGGCCTTCACCGTCATTTTCTTTATTGCGTTAATGGGGCTAACTTCCATTGCGCAACACGACATTCCGTCGGTGGTGGCGCCGAAATAAAGCGCGTATGTCATTGAAAGCCTTTCATCTGATTTTCGTCACCGCGCTGACCTCGCTCGCCTTCGGGTGCTCGGCGTGGAAGTTCAAAACCTTCGCCGCGGATCGCGCGAATCTCGACCTCGCGCTCGCCATTGCCGCATTGCTCGGTGGGATCGCGGTGATCGTTTACGGCAAATATTTCCTGAAGAAGCTCAAGCACGTCAGTTTCCTGTGAAGCAATCCAGTTCCCGAATCTTGCTTTGGTTGTTTGTGCTGCTCGCGCTGGCGAATCCCGCGCGCACGCTCGCGTGTGCGGTCTGCTACGGCGAATCCGATGCGCCGATGGCGCGCGGCGCGGCCATAGCCATTGTGATGCTGGGAGTCGTGGTGTTCAGCGTGCTGGGCGCTGTGGTGGCTTTCTTCGTGCATGCAAAGCGGAAAGCTGCCGCTCTGCAGGCGTCCTCTGAATCTGTTTAATGCAAAGCGTAATATGATGGAGTCCTTTTACAACTTGCTCGGTTTGCCCCAACTCGCTTCCGAGAGCGGCCGCGGTGTGGACGATCTGATCGTCTATATCCACTTCTTGATGATCGCGCTGTTCGTGGGCTGGCTCTGCTACTTCGCCTACACCCTGTTCCGGTTTCATCAGACGCGTTCGCCCAAGGCCGATCCAGTCGGCGTTCGCACGCACGTCACGAGCTACCTGGAATTGCTCGTTGCCGGCATCGAAGCCGCGCTGCTGATCGGTGTCGCCATTCCCGTCTGGGCCAAGGCCGTCAGCAAATTCCCCGATCCGAAGGATTCCACGGTCATTCAAGTCGTCGGACAGCAATTCGCCTGGAACGCCCGCTACCCCGGCCCCGACGGCATCATGGGCAGGCAGGACATGAAGTTCGTCTCTGGCGACAACGCCTTTGGAGTTGATCCGGAAGATCCGAACGGCAAGGACGACGTGCAGGTGCTGAACGAAATCCATGTTCCCGTGAACAAGCCGGTGATCGCTTACGTGAGTTCGAAGGACGTGATCCATTCGTTCAAGATTCCCGCCATGCGCGCCGCTCAGGACGCCACGCCCGGAATGCGCGTGCCGATGTGGTTCAAGCCGGTGAAGGAAGGCCGCTTTCAGGTTTACTGCGCGCAACTCTGCGGCAACGGCCACGCCAGCATGGCGCAGGGATTCATCGTCGTGGACAGCCAGGCCGATTACGAGAAGTGGCTTGCATCAAAGGTTGGCGCAGCAACCAGTTTCGAGTA
>CAMLLE010000058.1 GCA_946480555.1 uncultured Verrucomicrobia subdivision 3 bacterium | reverse complement strand
ATAATTTCAGGTTAGGACACTAATCGCATCAGCGGCGGACATCAACCGGGTTTTCCTGTTTCGCGGAGGATGATTGCTGCCGCTTCCGGCAAATTTCTGGTGCAGAAGTCCGGTTGCGCGCGCAGCGCTTCGTCGTAACCCCAGTCGATGAATACCGTCCGAACGCCGGCAGCTTTGCCGCAATCCACATCGCGCCAGCGGTCGCCCACCATCCAGCTTCGGGTCAGATCAATGTTCAGGTCGCGAGCGGCGCGTAACAGCATTCCAGGTTTCGGTTTCCGGCAATCGCAATCCGAGGCGCCTTTGCCAGGATGAAAACACGCTTCCACGCGATCGATGGGAAGTTCGCGGCACATGAAGGCGTGAATCTCATCAACCACCTCCTGCCGCATTGTGCCGCGGCCGACGTCAGGTTGGTTTGTGGCCACGACGAGAAGAAATCCCGCGCGCTTAAGTTGATGGCAGGCTTCAACGACTCCCGGAAGAATCTCGAATTCAGCAAGGCTGCCCGGTGGATATGGCTTTCCGTCCCGCTGAAGCGCGCGATTGATCACGCCATCGCGATCCAGGAAAACCGCGGCGCGCGTTTCCGCTTTCCCGCTTTCCCGCATTCCGCTTTTCAGCGCGTGCTCTCCCATTTGGTTTTTCCCACCTTCAGCTTCGGATGCGACACGAACAGGTGCCAGACAACGGCCTGAAACGCTTCCGAATGCGGCGTCACGTGATCTGGATTCACGGTCGGCACGATCACGCACGCGTTCGCTTCGCGCGCGGTATAACCGCCATCACGCCCGACAATGCCAGTGATCGTCGCGCCCACTTGCTTCGCCACCTGAATGGCGGAAACCAGGTTCGGGCTGACATTCTTTTCCAGGTTCCCGCCGCCCACGGAGAAAATCAAAAGTCCGTCTTTCGCATTGATGCGGCTGCCCTTCAGCCATTCGGCGAAGATGGTCGCCCAGCCTTCGTCGTTCGTGCGCGCGGTGAGTTCGGAGACGTTGTCCGTCGGCGCGTAACATTCGAACCCGCAAATCTTGCGGAAGTCATTCACCGCATGGCTCGCATTGGCCGCGCTGCCGCCGACGCCCAGAATGAACAGGCGGCCGCCGCGTTCGCGCACTGCCGCCAATGCATCCACGACACGTTCAATCGCGGCTGGGTCGAGTCCCTGGGTGACTTGTTGAACTTCCTGGAGAAACTGCTGGGCAAAGCTCATGCGCAGATGAAACAAGGCAGCTGCGAGGTTGAAAAGCGCAAACTCGCGTCAGACGATTTTCAACTTCGGCAGATCCTGCGAGTCGATCAATCCCACCGGTTCGTGCTTCGCATTCACCACGATCAAATCGTCGATGTTGCGTTGGTTGAAAATCTTCAGCGCCTCCACCGCGAGCGCATCGTCGCGGACGCAGACCGGCTTGGGCGTCATCACCGACTTGAGCGGACGGGAAAGCAGATCGTCGTCCAGCGACATGCGGCGGCGGAAATCGCCATCCGTGAACACGCCCACCAGTTTGCCTCGTGCGTTCACCACGGACAGGCTGCCGGACTTCGCCTTCGTCATGACGAGCAACGATTCCTTCACGCTGAGCGATTCACTCGCGACGGCATTCCGCTCTTCCTTGCGCATGATGTCGCCGACGCGCAGCAGCATGGCGCGGCCGATGGCGCCGCTCGGATGATACTTCGCGAAATCGCTTTGCTTGAAGCCGCGCGCTTGAAGGACTGCCATGGCGAGCGCATCGCCCATCACAAGCATGGCGGTGGTGCTGGAGGTTGGCGCGAGGTTGAACGGGCAGGCTTCCTTGGGCACGCGGACGTTGAGCACAATGTCGCTGTGGCGGGCCAAGGCGGACTTCGCGCCGCCAGTCAGTGAAATGACGCTTACCGAAAAGCGTTTCAACGCCGGAAGCAAATTGAGCAGTTCCTCAGATTCGCCGGAGTAACTGAGCGCGAGAATGACGTCGCCGTCGTTCACAATGCCCACGTCACCGTGCAGCGCATCGACACTGTTCAACACCACGCCTGGCGAACCGGTGCTGGTCAGAGTGGCGGCGATTTTGCGGCCGACATTGCCCGATTTTCCAATGCCCACGACAACGACTTTGCCGCGGTTGGCGACTGCAGTGGCAATGGCATCGACGGCGGATTCGAATGCTCCGTCAAGTTGCCGGCGCACGGCTTTGAGCGCGGCGATTTCGATGTCAAAAACCTTACGAGCTTGAGCGAGATGGCTCATGGGCCAGAGCATGCGGGAGAGACGGGCTTTTCTCAACGTCGCTTTGCTTGATGCAGACAACTTGCCGTCTGAAAGCGTTTGCTGCTAAACACGCGTGTGCCCGCCGATCACTCAGTCAAATCCGCCGCTCGACGCAGTCCGTGGGCCTGGATTCCGACATTGTATCTGGCGGAAGGATTGCCGAACGCGCTCGTCACAAGCGTGGCATTGCTGCTCTACAAAGACTTCGACATTCCCAACGAGCGGGTCGCGTTTTACACCGGTCTTTTTTATTTGCCGTGGGTCATCAAACCCCTCTGGAGCCCGGTTGTCGATTTGTTGAAAACGCGCCGCATGTGGATTTGGAGCATGCAGCTGCTGCTGTGCGGCACTCTCGCGGCGCTGGTCTTTGTGCTGCCCACGCCGTGGTTTGTGCCCGCGTCCATCGTTTGTTTCTTCCTCCTAGCATTCAGTTCTGCCACGCATGACATCGCGGCGGACGGTTTCTACATCCTTGCGCTGTCGGAATCGCAACAGTCCTTCTTCGTTGGGGTGCGCAACACCGTTTACCGCCTCGCCAGCATGGCGGTGAAAGGACCGTTCATTTTTCTCGTGGCGTCGATTGAAATGGAGCGGGGGAATCCGGCACGCGCATGGATGCTGGCATTCGGTGGAATGGCGGTGTTGTTCTGGATTTTCGGCGTTTACCACCGTTGGATTTTGCCGCAACCGCCAGCCGACAAGCCGGGGAACGCAGGTTCAATCGGGCGATTCTGGTCGGAGTTCGGGCTGACCTTCCGCAGCTTCTTTGAAAAGGACGGCATCGTGACGCTGCTCGCATTCCTGTTGTTTTACCGATTTGCCGAGGCGCAGTTGTTGCCAATGGTGCAAACGTTCCTGATCGATCCGCGGGCGGAAGGTGGGCTCGGCCTCGACAAGGAGCATTTCGGGATCATCTACGGCACTGTTGGCGTGATCGCGCTGATGCTTGGCGGATTGCTGGGAGGCTTCATTGTCTCGCAGTTCGGTTTGAAACGCTGTCTGTGGCCGATGGTGTTCGTCATGCATTTGCCGGATGCGGTGTTTGTTTACCTTGCGTATGCGTTGCCGACGAATCTGGTCTTGATCGGCAGCTGCGTTGCTGCGGAGCAGTTCGGCTACGGATTCGGTTTCACAGCTTACATGCTTTACATGATCCGCATCGCACGCGGTTCGCATCAGACGGCACATTACGCGATCTGCACCGGATTCATGGCGCTGGGATTGATGCTGCCGTCGATGTGGAGCGGCGCGTTGCAGGAGAAGCTCGGTTACCCGCACTTTTTCGTTTGGGTGATGCTGGCAACCATTCCGGGATTCATCGTGACGGCATTGATTCCGTTGGAAAGGGATTTCGGAAAGCGACAGGAGTTGTAGCTATCCTTGTTTAACAGCAGGGAACGCAAAGAGTGCAGAATGGAATCGCGGCGGCTCGCGTATCCGGAGGCAGGATTGCTGTTGGACATTCCGCCTCGTTACCTCGGCGGCTACGCTGGCAATTCATCGCTCATTTCTTCACAAACAAGGCCAGCGAGGCAGTGAAGCCATGCAGAAAACTCTTTTCACCGACCGGACCGATCTCGCCATTGCAGAAGAACCCAGCGACGCCGATCGGGCCAAACTGATCTTGCACGCACTTCGCATCGTGGTTCGGCCTGCCAAACAAGTTTTCGCCGCGACCATTGCAGCTGCACAGGCAGCCACCCAGGACGGTGTTGCTCTTCAACTTCTCCCGCGCTCGCTGCAGCAGTTCGTCCATGTCTTCCATCGCAGCCGCGGCGGAACGACGCTGAAATTGAACCGTCTGGCCCAGCCGCGGATAGGCGCCCACCACAATGCTGCCGGAACGGGCATCCGCGCCGAGCAGATTGCGGATCAGGAAATCGCCGCGATGGAAATCCTCCAAATATTCGTTCACCACGAGGCCGATGAACAGATTGCCGCGCGCCACTTTCTGTTCCGCCGCGCTGAGTTGATTGAACGTTTCTGCGAGGACTTCATAGGCGGGCCGATTGCCGATTTCGTGAATGACATTTTCCTCCACCTTGGTGAGCGTCCAGGTTTCGCCGATCGGTGTGCAACCTTGTGAAATGACACTGGCGAGCTGGATGTCGCCGCCGACCGCCACCGCCACGCCACCTTCCTCGAAGACGTCGCCGTTGAGGTACACTTGCGTGCGTTGTTCGGAGAAATCGCCGCTCGCCAGCCCGCCCATGATCGGCACGGGCCCAAAGGCTTCGTTCCAGCCGCGCAGCCAGGATTCGCTGTCGATGTGGAAGGGATCGATGAAAGCGAGCCAGCCGTTGGTTTGATCCGGTTCCACGCCGGTTTCCATCCGCCAATAACCGGGGCCGTTTGCTTCTTCAACCTGTTCCTGCGTGAAGTGACACGCGGTGAGTTTCGCGCCGGGCAGAGAGTAAATGCCAAGACTGATGCCGGCGTTGTGCTCAATCTCTTCCGGGCCGCAGATCAAACTTTGGCTGGAGCAACCGATCAGCAGCGGCAGACGTGCATGCACGCGGATGATTTCCAAGACCTGCTGGGCCTTGGCGAAGAACTGCGGCGCCATGAAGACCAGCCCGAGATCGACGTGATCCGCCGGAAGCCGCGCGCGCAGGCGCTCGGCCCATTGCCGGATTCCAGCCTCGTCGAAATTGCCGCGCCAATGATCGGCGGCGGAAAAAGGATTGTTCACGCAGGAAAAATAATGACTAAGAGAACGAAAGCAAATGCCGCCGCGAAATGACCGGCGAAATTTTCGATTCGTTCAATGGATTCTTCTTCGGCTGCCAATCCAGATTCGTCTCCACTCTGGGTCAAGATTTGTAACGGAAACACCCAGCGCGTTGTGGTGTCATTCAGCGGTCAAAGTTTTCAAGCCGCCAAGGAGACGGTGCAGGTGCTGGCGGGTGCGCAGGGAGGTCGTGCTGGTTCGGGGCCAGCAATTCTGGTCGGTGGCGGAACCAACCCGTTCTGCCGCCGCCCTGCGCATCCGAGCCAGCCAACTGAATGGGCTGCGAGATAATTTTTCATCCGTCTCCGGCTTTCCCGCTCGCGGGAGTCCATCGACGCCATTCGCTTGAGTGAAATTGCCTGCCGATCAGTTTGACGGAACCTGTGTGTCTGATTGGGCGGCTTCGAAGCCGCGCCTTTCATTTACGAAAAGCGTAATGATGAAGCCGACGATGAGGAATCCGAGCAACACCACCAATGCCGCAGTGGTTCCCCAAGAATCTTTCGCGTAGCCGAATGGCACCGTGAGAACGGCAGCGAGTTTGAAGACCAGGCCCCATATTCCGAAAAACTCCCCGCTGCGGCTGGCCGGTGTGAGATACCCGACAAAAGCCCGGTTCGCCGATCCCAGTGATCCCATGCCGAACCCGAACAAATTCCCGATCAACCACAGGGGCCAGCGCGGAAAAGCCGCTGGATCGGCAGTGCGCGAACAGGCCCAGGCGAACCAAACGAATGCCATGGTGGAGACGATCCAAATGCCGACGAGCAGGAGTGTGGAACGCTTGTGCCCGATTCGATCTTGAAACCACGTGGGGAGCATCGTGCCAACGACGCCGGAAGCGCTGAGCACGGCGACAAACAGCAGCAGTTGAACGTCCGAGAAGCCGAACTCAACCGCCAGAATCCCGGCAAACAGCGTGATCACCGTCATCCCAGCCCCATAGAAAAGCGACGCCACCAGCAGCCACGCAAGGTCGCGGAATCGCGTCACCTCGCGCGCGGTTACAGCGAGCCGATGAAATCCAGCTATGAACGCGTTTCTTGGCCCGTGCCGGGCAGGCCGGGTGGATGCGCCGTTCTCCTTCAGGAACAGGAAGGGCGGCAGCGCAAATGCGAAGAACCACAGTCCGGCGAGGATGAAGAATGGACGCCAGCGGTCCACGGACTCCAGGCCAAAGAGTTTCATTCCAGCAGCGGTCAGGATCAGCAACGTCAAGGACCCGGAGTAAGCCACCGCCCACGAGAATCCCGACACCCGGCCCAAATGTTCACGTGGTGAAAGGGCCGGTAGAAACGAAGCCAGAAAATTCTCGCCAATGGAATACATGAAGTTCGCTGGAACGTAGAGGAGCGCGGCAAGCCAGATCTGTCCCGGGCGAATGAAACCGAGGCAGCACGTTAACGCGGCACAGATCAGGCCGGTGCCGAGGAGAAACGTCTTCTTGCACGCCCGTTCGTCACTGATCGCGCCCATGACCGGCGAGGCAATGACCACCAGCAACATGCTGACGGAGTAAACGAGATTCCAGAGAAGGTCGTCCTGCGCTGCATCGTGAACAACCACCTTCTGGAAGAAGATCGAGAACAGCAGCGTGTTGATCAAAAGAGTGAATGACTGATTCGCCACGTCGAATGAAATCCACGACCAGATTTGTCGCTGCTGTGGCAGGCCGCGCAGTGGATAGAATCGATTCATGGAGGTTCCTGTCGGGCGGGTGGATCGGACAGGGATGGGGCATTCACGGGCTTCACCTGGACCGCAGCCGGCGCATACGTCACCAACATCGATTGGGAGCGGTAGAACCCGGTCGAGTTGGTCAACGGCTCAACGAACTTGAACAACTCGCCCAAACCGAAACCGCCGGAATAATTCGTCTCCAGCGTCGTCCAGTTACGAAGGTCGCTCGATCGTTCGAAGATGTAGCGAATATTCCTGCGCATCTGGAACTGGCCCGAAGCTGCGGGTGCGGAGCCATTCGTGAGAATGGAGATCGCCGCGGGGGGCGGCTGCAGCGGCAGAAGCGCATAATGCGTTGGCCGGTTGGTGTCCGGCCAGTATGGCAGCCAATGATCCGTGCGATACATCGCCGCTTCCGAATGCACCGTCAACCTGCCGGTCACCTCGTATTCACTCACGGACAAGGCGGTCACTGACAGCTCCCCGCCGGAGACGGGAGACGGCATCGTTCGACTGTTCAGAAACGGGCCGGACAATCCCATCCCGAGATCGGCCCAATTGAGCGTGAAGGAGAGTGATTCCACCAACAGCGGAAAAGTTCCCGTTGCGTTACCCCGGCGGCCCGCCAGTCGCACCTGCATGTTGCCGCCAAGAGTCACCACCCACTCGGGCACCGGCTCTATGCCGCTGAGTTCTGCGAGATTCGCCGTGAGGTTTGCATCGAAGCGGATGACCTGATCGTTGCCGTCGAACCAGTTCGTGATGTTGCGGAAGTTGTCCACGATGATGCTGTGTGCACGGACGAGAACACCGGTGAATGTATTCTCTGGCGGCAATCCTTGATTTGTGCCGTACTCGACGTGGAAGCAAACCGAATCGCCGGAAGCGGAATACCAACCAGCGCCGTTCGTGGGCGGCAGGTTGAGGGGATCGGTTGTCCGCACCGGTTGAGCCTTGGCGCCCGCAAATGCCACCGCGAAAGCGACCGTGCATAGTCCGCTCCACCACACGATTTGTTTCATAGGATTTCCTCGTGGTAAATTGATTGGAATACACGGTTGCCGGACGCGGAAGAAGCGGCGACCTGCGTTGATGATGAGACTTGAGCACGGCACCAGCGCGAGTTAATGCGGGGAGCCTGCGGAGGTCGCGAGTATCTTGCGAGTGCCGGCGCAACGTTCGTCTGCTGGATCGCGCGATGTGCATACGCGAATCTTGGTCGGCCAGGAGTTAACGGATTCCCAGCTTCAATTCTCGACGGTTTTCGATCTTCTCTCCGCGAGCCGCCCCGTCAACCCACCGTTCTTGCGGCACACCCTACAAGGGTTCGCTCGCGATCTCATCGACCTTTCGGCGCGTGGAATGGCAAATCGCGGATTGGGATGTGAATCAGCACCGGAGATTCACTCTCCTCCGCAGCAGGATATTCTTCGAACATGGGTATGGAGCGGTCGAACTCATGGCCGGAAGTGGCGTGCCATTGACCGAAGATATGGCGCTTCATCGGACCGATGGCGGATGCCGGGCAAGAAAACACAGCAAAGGTTGCGGCGGGCAATTCGCGAATCACGAGCTCCGCGAAGTCCGGCTGAACCGGCGCCACGGCCATGCCCGCAAGGTAGTCGAAGCTGCCGTCGTCTCCGGCAGCAAAGCTGATCCCATAGTACTTTTTGTTCGTGCTGTGAGGTTGGATTTTTGCGCGGTGCGCCTCGAACTGGCTCCAGATTGCCGCAAACGTCTCGCCGGATTCGGTGCCCCGGGCGATGTGGGTCAGCGTTCCCATGACAAATAATTTCGGTCTTCGGACGATTTCGGGTTCTTTGTGAAAGATTTCCGCATTGGGTGACAACCGCGGTTCCCTCCGAATGCTTTCTCCCATTTCTTCCATTACGCTGCCATCTGGCATAGGTGTCCTCTGAATGACGCGCATGCGGTCATCGCTCAATCGTTCCGTGACGCGTGTGCTCGTGCGGCCGTTGGACCAATGCCAATCCATGGTTTCAATGTTGCCCTCCCGCCTGCCGCGGCCTGTGGCGATGCAGCGCAGGCTGTCGAACAGGTAGCCGATGACGTCGCCGGTCGTTTGATCGATCGTGAAGAGTTGCAGCGATTGGTAACCGGCGCGGTTGAATCGTTCGATCTCCTCGCGGGATGCGTGCATGTTCTTCCGCAAATACTCGGCTTGCTCGGGAGTGATCCTGGTTATCCTCGCTTCGCCGTGGCTGATCAGGAACTGCCCGCCGAGCGCCAGTTCGATTCTTTCAGTTCCTGTTCCGGTACCCGTGTCCGATGCACCCGCGCCTTCCCATTCACCGACCAGCCAGCGGGTCCACCCGTCGTCGAGCGGGTGCGGCAGGAATGCCGCGGGCGGCGGTTCACCTGTCGTTTTCATTGCGGTGGAGCACGAGGAACACAAAGCGATGCTGACCGCTGCAGCCAGCGGCGCGCACGTGCGAAGTTTCATGGAACATCCCGGCTGCATATCCGGTTTCATCGTTGGCGCATGGAAAGAAGTGGCATTTCACGACAGGAGTATGCGCAAGTGACCGAGCATGTTCCTCCAACCCTCTGATGTGGCTGCGATACCAGAGTGCTGACGGCTTTCGATCTTCTCTCTACATCCGGTGCCGTCAACCCACGTTTATTGCGCCTTCTCCGGCAACGTTGTCTCGTTGCCTTGAGGGAACGTGAAACCTTCCGCTCCTGGTGGCGGGACGTTCGCGAAGCGTTTCAACACTGCCGTGGCAGCGTGGGCGATGGGTGTCGAGTCGAAGAAAACATTTCGCCCCGGGCGGTGTCCCTCTACACTGCGCGCCATGACGGCAAGTGCATTGTGGAACCAGGTGGGGCGCGGTTCGCTGCCTTTGGCCGCCGAGGTGTTCGCATTTTTCCGATGACTTCCAATCAACTCCAAGTGGCGCGTGAAGTGTACCGCCGGATCACCGACAACGTCGGCAAAGTGATGCATGGGCAGGCCGAGGCGACGCGCACCTTGATGGCCGCGCTGGCCAGTGGCGGACATGTGTTGCTGGAGGATTTTCCAGGCACCGGCAAAACCACCCTGGCCAAAGCACTCGCGAAATCGCTGGACGCCACTTTCAAGCGCATTCAATTCACGCCTGACTTGTTGCCGTCTGACATCCTCGGCGTCTCGGTTTACAGCCAGCGCGACCAGCAGTTTCATTTTCATCAGGGGCCGGTTTTCACGAACGTTCTCCTTGCGGACGAAATCAATCGCGCGTCGCCACGAACGCAATCCGCGCTGCTGGAAGCCATGGGCGAGAACCAGGTCAGCGTGGAAGGTGAACGGCATTTCCTTTCGGAATTCTTCTTCGTGATTGCGACGGAGAATCCGGTGGAATTTCGAGGCACGTATCCGCTGCCAGAAGCGCAGATGGACCGCTTTGCGATGCAGTTCACGCTGGGCTATGTGCCGCCGCAGGAGGAAGTCGCCATTCTCACAGCGCAGCAGCACAACCATCCGCTCGACCAGCTGCAGCCGTGCGCGACGGTTGCGGACGTGCTCACCCTGAAGCACGCGGTGGAGAGCGTCCGCATCAGCGACGAGTTGAAGCGTTACATCGTCGATCTGGTCTCCGCCACGCGCAATGCGAGCGGCGTGCAGCTCGGTGCCAGCCCGCGGGCGTCGTTGTCGCTCAT
>CAMLLE010000057.1 GCA_946480555.1 uncultured Verrucomicrobia subdivision 3 bacterium | reverse complement strand
CGCATGCCCGGCTTCGTGAGCCGCCACACCCACGGCCGCAAGGGAATTGCCGTGGTAATTCTGGGCCGAAAGCACCAGCGCGCGGCGCCGTGGATCATAATGATCACTCAAGTGACCGGGCGTCTGTTCAACGGGAACGTTACGAAGCCCGGCACGGTCGAGAATTTCACGCGCCGCCTGCGCACCGGTGACGCCGGAACTCGCGCCTATGCGCGAATAACGGTTGAACGCGCTGGAGAGTTTGAACTGCGCCCACAAACCAATGAGCAGCGCGGGCAGCATGAACAAAATGTAGAGCGGGTCAAAAATCATACGTCTGGCTTTCTAGTTGGTTGACACAAGCTTCATCTGTGTTGTTCAAAGTCAAAGCGGGTGTTGTGCCAGCGCTCACCCGGGCGAATTTCCGCAATTTCCTCAAAGTTTGAGAATGGATGATCGCATTCAAAGACTCCGGGTGTGTCAGCCCGACGCGTCAGTCGATTCGTGCACTGGCGCCTTGGCACAGCAGATGAGAGAACGCAATCCGAGAAGCTTCGGTGACGCGGGGGCATACCGGCTGTGACGTTATTTCGCCGATGCGGGTTACTGAAGGACGGAAAGGAAACAGAGGGAATCAATTTCGCCAGCAAGGTGGACGGACGAATTGCGGAATGGGGAACCGAAGCCCGCAGGCGGCTGGGGTGGAGATCAACCGCGCTCCAATGGAGGGGACTGGCGGTTAATGAACGAACGTCGGGGCGAGGAAGTAAAGCTGGCCCGCCTGAAGCTTTGGCGCTTCCATTCCGAGATCCAATTTCACCACCTTCGCATCACTCGTCCCGAAAATGTTCAGAAGATCACCCAGGTCATAACGCTGTTGGTAACGGACAATGTTGGCCTCCTTCGCGTTCGTCAGCTTCCCAAGCCGCGCCGCCTTCTCGACCGCGTCATTGAAGTTTCCGAGTTGATCAACCAAACCAATGTCGTGCGCCTGCGTTCCCGAAAGCACCCGTCCATCCGCATACGTCGTCCAATCTTCAACGAGTTCCTTGCCAGCGTTTCCGTTGGCGGTCTGCGCCCAGCTTCGCCCCTCCGCCACGACTTCCTTGAACCGGCCATAGGTGTCGTCGATCAGCCGCTGCACCATCGCACGTTCTTCCGGCGGGATATCGCTCGGATCGCGATCGCCGCTCAGCATGTCTTTGAACCGGCCGCTTTTGTAAACCTGCGGTTGAAGTCCAACCTTGTTCATCAAGCCACGATAATTCCACGTGCTCATGATCACCCCAATGCTGCCCGTGATTGTCATCTCATTCGCCACAATCCATTGGCACGCTGCTGAAATATAATACCCGCCTGATGCAGCCAGATTACCCATCGACGCCACCACCGGTTTGTGAGTCTCCTTTTGGAAATCGCCCATGATCCGGTAAATCTCATCCGATGCGAGCACTTCGCCACCCGGAGAATCCACGCGCAACACCACCGCCTTCACGTGCGAATCTTCCTTCGCGCGCTCCAGTTGAGCCTTGATCAAATCCACCATCGTGAAGCCGCTCTGGTCCATTGCGCGGCTGGTAATGATGCCGTCCAGGTCGATTACCGCGATCTTGGCCGACGCGCCGTTGTCTTCCAGCAACGTTTCATCGAGGCGCGGTCCAGCGTGGCGATGCCGCACACCGGACACGGAGCCCATACCGTTCGCGAACTGGCCGAAGTTCAAGATCAGGCTGAAGCCGAGGCACACAATGAGAATGATCGCGAGAATCATCCAGCCACGTCCGCCCCGCGGTCTCGGCGCCGGTGCCGGCGCGATCAACGGCGGAGGAGTCACGGGCGGCGGGGTGAAGCTGGGCGGAACTTGGCTGTCCATCATGCGCGGAAACTAATGCAAAGGAATTGGGGCAGCAAGGACGACGAAAGATTTCTGATTGCCGGTTTGCGATTGCGATTGGGAGGACAGGTTCTCTGAACTCGACCGGGAGGAGTTCCAAGTTCCAAATCCCAAGGAAGCCTCAAACATCAAATCCCAATCGAGATCCGCTTCCTTGAAACTTGGAAACTTGAAACTTCAAATTCCATTCACTGCCCTGAATAAAAAGCATCCACCTTCGCGGCGACATCTTTGTAGCCGATGTCCACTTCGTAGATCTGCTTGAACTGCTCAACAGCCTCGTCGCGTTTGCCCATGCCTTCCAGCATGCAGCCGAGGTTGTAGATCAGATCCTTCTTTTCATCGTCAAACGCCGGCTTTTCCTTGATCGCGTTCTGCAGCGTGCGGGCAGCGAGATCGAACATCTTTCGCTTTCCGAAGCACTGCGCAAGATAGTTCATCGAAGCGACGCGCTTGTGCGGGTTCTGTTGTGACTTCTGGAATTCCTGAATCGCTTCGCCGATTTTCCCCGCCTGGAAGTAAAGCACACCCATTTCAAAACGAATCGCCAGGTCAGTCGGAAATCGTTCGACGCGTTTTCGGGCTTCGGCGATTTGAAATTCCACCTTCTGCGCGTTCAACGCCGCGACTTTTTCCGGATAGTCCGGCGCGCTCGGATCCAGCTTCGCCATTTCCGTTTCGAACTGGCGCACCTTGGTATCAGTGATCGCCCGGTCGAGCGTCGCGTCCGCGGCGCCGGCATCCGTTGCGCGCAACGTGTCGTAGTAGCTCAACGCGCGTTCGTACTGGCCCTTCTGCGTGTACAGTTCACCCAACGAGCGCAGCAGCTTTACGTTGCCTGGTTCCGTCTTCAGCCGCGCCTCGTATTCACCAATCAACCGTTCAGCGACATCCTCGGATTTCTGCATGCGCTTTTCCTGCTCCAACGAAACGGCTTCCTTCTCGTTGCGCAGAATGTCGCGATACGATCCTTCGCCCGTCGCCAGCGCCTCGTAGCCACCTTCATCCAGCGTCTTGCGCGCCGAGACGTTCTTCAGCGCTTGTGCGATTTCCGGATCGCGCGGATTAGCCCGGGCAAATTCCAGAAGCACGCGTTCCGCCCTTTCCGGTTCGCCAATCTCCGCCAGTGCCACCGCAAACTGGATCGCGAGCGCTTTATCCTTCGGTGAATTGCGCTGGAGAATGTCCAATGAAAGCGCCGCTGTGCGCGGCATTTCCAAAGCAGTCGCAGCCTCCACCACGATGCGATGCGCGCCGGAATTGTTTGGATCGTTGTTCAACGCCTGTTCGGCAAGCTGCAGCGCTTCGTTTGGATCGTTCCGCAAGGCCAGCTGCGCGCGCGCTACCAGCGGCGACGAACTTGTGGCGCCCCACGCACGCTTGAAAAAGCCGCCACCACCACCGGATTTCTTTGTCTGCGCATTGCGCAACGCCTTGCGCGCTTCGAACAATGCCGGTTCCTTTTGCAGCACCTGGTAAAGCAGGTCCACTGCGTAATCAAAATTGTCCCGGAGTAATGCGTCCGTCCCTTTCTGATAGAGGAGGCGAACGTCCCTTGTAATTTCAGTCAGGCTCTTCTCTGCCATGGCAAAAGCATAGTCTTGGGGTGCGCGGAAAATCCACATGAAATCCAGAATTCAACCGGAAGACGTATGGTGAGCGTTTAAGATTCGTTGTTGAGTGCTCCAGCTGCAGGCGTCCTTCCCCGCTTTGACCATCGATTGCTCCGCCGCTACGTTGCCTTCGTGTCCAACTTGCGAATTAAGTTTCAGCGCGGCGCGGTGCATCTGCCGGAGCTGGGACTTTGGCTCGACGCGCATGAACCGCGGCTGGGCCCGGAACGCGTCTTCGTCAGCCACGCGCATTCCGACCACGTCGAAGCGCATCGCGAAATCATCCTGAGCGAACCAACCGCCAAACTCATGCAGGCGCGCCTCGGCGGAGAGCGATTGGAGCACCGGCTGAGTTTTGGTGCGGCAACCACGTTCGAACATAATGGAAAACGGTTCACCATCACCTTGCTGCCCGCCGGGCACATCTTCGGCAGCGCCATGTCTTTGATCGAATCCGGTGGCGAAACGTTGCTCTACACGGGTGACTTCAAATTGCGTCGCGGCCTTTCCGCAGAGCCATGTGAACCGCGTCATGCCGATGTTCTCATCATGGAGACCACATTCGGGCGGCCGCAGTACGTGTTTCCGCCGACTGAAGCCGTGTTGAGAAGCGTGCTGCGTTTTTGCCGCGAAGCGTTGGACAACGATGAAACGCCGGTCCTGCTCGGCTATTCGCTGGGGAAAAGCCAGGAAATTCTTTGCAGCCTGGGCGAAGCCGGAATGCCCATCATGCTTCATGGTTCGGTTCATCGCCTGACGCAGGTTTATGAGCAGTTCGGTCACTGCTTTCCCAAGTACGAACGTTACGATGCCGGTTCAGCGCGCGGCAAAGTCCTGATCTGCCCGCCGAGCGCTGCGAATTCGGCGATGCTCCGGAAGTTGGGCAGAGTCCGTTCGGCAATCCTGACTGGTTGGGCTGTGGATCCGAATTGCCGCTACCGCTACCAATGCGATGCCGCCTTTGTGCTTAGCGATCACGCCGATTTTCCAGACCTGATCAATTTTGTGAAACAAGTGCAGCCAACGAAGGTTTACACGCTGCACGGCTTTGCCGCGGATTTCGCACATGCCCTGCGCGGAATGGGATTCGATGCCCAGGCGCTGAGCCAGGATGAACAACTCGCCCTGAATCTAGATGATGGCCGCGCTCGCAGCCAGAGCCCGGAATCACCGGAGAACACCCGCCATGGAAAACCATTGCCCCTCACCCATCCGATGGGCGAAGGCCAGGGCAAGGGAAATTCCACCGTCATCGCGGTTGAACCCTCCGCCGATTCCTTCCAACAATTCGCCCAAACCTCCACCGCCATCTGCCAGACCTCGAGCAAGTTCGAGAAAGTTCGACTGCTCGCCGATTACCTGCGTTCGTTGAATCCGGATGCCGCAGCCATCGCCGCCGTGTGGTTCTCCGGCCGGCCGTTTGCCTCGAGTCAAAACAAGGTCCTGCAGCTCGGCTGGGCGATGCTGCGCGACGCTCTCTGCGCGGTGACCAACGTCGCTCCAATGGAGTTCCACCAGGTTTATCTCAGGCACAGCGATCTCGGTGAGGCGGCCTTCGAACTCACCGCTGCAGCCGGGCCAGGCTCAATGTCCGTGCTGGAGGTCGATCAATTGTTCCACCGCCTGCATGCCGCGCGCGGTCCATCCGGCAAGCGTCCCATCCTCATCCGCGCTTTCGAACAATGCTCCGCGCTGGAGGCAAAGTTTCTCGTTAAGATTATCACCGGAGATTTGCGCATCGGCCTCAAGGAAGGCTTGGTCGAGGAAGCGATCGCCGCCGCGTTCGGGCGCGACACGGCGGAGGTGCGACAAGCCGGTTTATTGCTCGGTGACCTGGGCGAAACAACGAAGCTCGCCGCAGCCGGCGAACTGAAGAACGCATCAATTCTTCCTTTCCGGCCCGTCAAGTTCATGCTCGCATCGCCCGAGGAAACCGCGGCTGACATCTGGGACCGCATTCAAAGCCGCGATGGAAAACTTGACTCGGGTTCCAACGGAAGCGCGGACCCGGCGACAGTCTGGATCGAGGACAAATACGACGGCATCCGCTGCCAGCTGCACAAGGCCGGCGCGCGCGTGGAGCTCTATTCGCGGGATCTCAAGGAAATCACCCGGACGTTTCCCGAACTGGCCGAAGCGGCGGCCCGGGTGTCCGCCGACTTCATACTCGACGGTGAAATCGTGGCGATGGCCGGCAGTGAAGTTCTGCCGTTCGCTGAGCTTCAGAAGCGGCTCGGACGCCGCGAGAGCGACTTGTTCATGCGTGAAGAAGTGCCGGTGAACCTGGTGGTGTTTGATCTTCTCTGGTTGAACGGAACGCAGCGGCTCAACTCCCCGCTAAGTCAGCGGCGCGCAGAACTGCAAGCCATTCCCTTTGATCCGCAGATTCAGTTGGCGCGCATCACGGAAGCGCGTTCGCCTGCAGAAATTGATGCCGCTTTCGACGCCGCCCGCGAACGCGGCAACGAAGGCTTGTTGGTGAAGGATCCGGCGAGCGTTTACGCGCCCGGCCGGCGCGGCCTGGCGTGGCTGAAGCTGAAGAAGGCGCTGGCAACTTTGGATTGCGTCGTGATCGGCGCTGAATACGGCCACGGCAAACGCAACAAAGTGTTGAGTGATTATACGTTCGCCGTTCGCGACGGGAACACGGGCGAATTGAAGACGATCGGCAAAGCGTACAGCGGGTTGACAGATGCCGAGATCGCGGCACTGACCGATCACTTTCTCAAGCGCGCAATCCGGCAGCGCGGACGCTATTTCGAGGTAGTGCCAGACACGGTTCTGGAAATCGCCTTTGACAAACTCCAACCCAGCCGGCGGCATGACAGCGGTCTGGCCATGCGCTTTCCGCGAATTGCGCGTATTCGGTCTGACAAGTCCGTCGCGGAAATTGACACGCTTGAGTCTGCACGGCGACTGGTCGAGCGACGGAAAGCGATGGCGCGTGATGCCTGATCAAGCCGGATCAGCCGCCCCCACGCGAACGACTTCGGCCGCAGATTTTTCAGCTCCCGCCCGAGTTTTCACTTTAATTTCAGATATGGGGTTTTATCCTACGCTCGTGAACGTGGATTTGTTCAACGAAGAGATGGCGCAGGCCATGAAGGCATATGAGATGTATGTCATTTGCATCGACAAGACACCCGAAGAGTTTCGCGCCTCGCTGGTGTCACTCCTGGTCAAAGCCATCAAGGCTTTCGAAACCCGCGGTCCGCAGCTGCGCCATGGTATCGCGTTGGACAAACACGTGACGGTGATCCTCAGCCAGAGCGAAGGCCCCCGTCCGTTGTGCGGCATCTATTTCAATCTTCATTCGCCCTACCAGAAACCGGCGGCGGCACGTAAGGCGCAGGAGGTTTCGGAACCCATTGGCGAAGGCCGCGGCAATTCCGAAAGCTGATTTCGGACTGCGGGGGTTGCGTGATAACTCGCCGTTGGCGCAAGCAAGCGGCTCTCACGCACAGAATCGACCGCATATTCCGTGATCGCTGCGGCCCGGGATCAACAATCGTTCAAGCCGCACCGTTAAACGCTAACGGCTCCGGACTTCATCCCCTTTTTGGGCTTCACCCGCGGTAATATCCGCCACGGTGCTGTCGCCCTGCTGCGGACCCGTCACGAGCAGTTCGCCGACTTTCAACCCGCCGCGATAGACATCCAGCCGTTGATCGCGACGCGCCATTTGCCCGACCGGAAACGTGATGACGACAAATCGTTGTTCGGCGTATGCGGAGCTGACCTTGCCGCTCACACCGGAGGCCGGCGTCACGATCGGCGTGGAAGTTTCGGGTGTGGCAGCGGCTGCCCCGGCGTTCGAGGATGCTGGCGGGGTTGCAGTTCCCGTCTGCGTTTTCGCAACCGATTCGGCGTTTTGGAAGGCGGGATCGGAATCTGATTTCTTGCGCCAGAAGCAACCTGACGAAGCGAGCGCCAAAACCAACACTCCGATTGAAAGCACGTTCTTCATGGCGGAGGAGTAAAGGCGCCGTTCCACTGAGCGTCAATTTCGAAAACCAACCGAAGCGGTCTCTTTACGAAACCGCGCTCGCGCGCCTCGCTTCAATTCCCTTCCGTGATCACCGTGTCGTCATGCTCGTAAGCCGGCGCGCAGCAACAGAGCAGGCGCAAGACCTCCGTTCCGGTGTTCCAGAGTTTGTGCCGCTGTCCGGGCGGAATGGCAATCGCATCGCCGACCTTCACGTCGCGCAATTCACCTTCAATGCGAATCCTGCCCATCCCGTGCGTGATGTAATAAATCTCCTCCGCGCGCGGATGATAATGTTCCTGCGTACTGCCGCCCACCGGCAGACGCGCCTCGGCAAGGCTCTGATTCCGAATCGCCGAATTCCGATGCGCAAGCAGTTCCCGGATTTCGGACCCATCCTTCGTCGTGAAGGCGGAAACTTCATTGAGGTTCTTAATGTCCATAATTCATTCCGGCGGCACCTGGGTTGGGCGCAGCAACTTCTGCCAGTTCGTCTGACCCAGCACAACGCCCGTCACGATCAGGATCATCGCGATCCAGAATGTGACGCTGAGTGGTTCGTTCAGACAAAAATATGCCCAAGTGGTGGTGCTGAGCGGAATCAGATTGTTGAACAGCAGCACCTGGCTGGTCGGCCAGCGGCGCAGCGCGTGATTCCAGATTCCAAACGCGATCACGCCACCCGCAACGATGCAGTAAAGCTGGATCCACGCGAGGTCCGCGCGCCAGACGATGCCACGTCCGGCAATTTCAAAAGCGCCCGGAATCAACAGGAGCAGACCAGCGCGCCACATGGTAAAAGCGCTCACGGCAGCGCCGGGCAACGCAGCTCCCAGCGCACGGCATTGACGTCCGTAATTCGTCCAGAGCACGCCACAGGTGATTCCAAGGATTTCGCCCAATAAACTTCCGCTGGCGTTTTTGAGACTTGGCGCGAACAAAACGAGCACGCCTGTGAGCGCGAGCAGCGCTGCGCCATAACGCTGGGCGGTCTGCCAGTTGCGATCCGGTTTGCCTTCCCACAAGAGCGCCCAGACCGGCGACGCGCCCAGATAAACTGCAACGTGCGATGCGGAGGTCAGCCGCAGAGCCCAGTTGAAACAGACGATGTAAGCCGCGAGGCTGAGCGCGCCCCGCCACCACAACGCGCGGTTCAAGCTGGCAGAAATCGGCTCCAGCTTTCCAAACCAGTTCGTCCAGCGCAGCAGCGCGAGCAACAACAGGCCGGCGACTGCAAAACGCGTCGCGCCCGTCCAGATGGGCGGCCAGGTGCCGACGATATGCCGCGTGCCCGCGTTATTGCCGCCCCACAGGAACACGGCAAACACCAGCCCCAACGCAAGGGAAAGATCGGATCGAGTCCGGAACACGCCGGGAGTAAGGCGCGCCGCGGCGCCCGACGCAAACGCAAAGTGGAGAAAGTCAAAAGCAGCGCCTCAACGCAAAGGCGTGACTGGCCAGAGACGCAAACAACGGATCGGCTCACCAACGCACATTGTCGTTCAAATGAAATGTTCCGTCCCGAAGCGGGCGACGGAGCCCGTCGCCCTTTCGGGGCGAAGAAACGTGTTCTCGGGATTCCACGGGTTTCGCTGCGCTTCACCCGCGGCTACCGGCCGTCGTCCCTCCGGGACTGAGAACTGTCCGGCGGCTTCATTGACCCGCAGATTCAGTTGCCTGCCCAGTTTCCCCTGCTTGTGAAGCGGCGGCTTTTAGAGAATATCTAGCGCATGCACCGAACACTGCTGACGTTCGTGGACGACATCTACGAAGACCTGGAGCTCTGGTATCCGAAGTTGCGGCTGGAAGAAGCCGGATTCCAGATGCGGGTCGCCGGCCCGGAATTGAAAACCTATTCCGGCAAGCACGGCTATCCGGCGCAGGCCGGCGCGCTCATCAGCGAGATGAACAGTCGCGACTTTTGCGGGCTGCTGATTCCCGGCGGCTTCATGCCCGACAAGCTGCGTCGCGATCCGAAAGTGCTTTCGCTCACGCGCGAATTTTTCGAGCAAGGCAAGCTCGTCGCCTTCATCTGCCACGGCGGCTGGATTCCCGTTTCCGCAAAAATTTTGAAAGGCAGACGCGTCACCGGCTCACGCGGTATCAAGGACGATCTTGAGAACGCCGGGGGCATCTGGGTGGACGAACCGGTGGTGATCGATGGCAACTTGATTTCCAGCCGCACACCGCGGGACCTGGCGCCCTTTGGAAAAGCGATGGTGGATTTTCTCACCAGCCAGAAGTGATGGACGGGAACTTGGAAGCACGAAATCGGAATCCGCTTCGACCCGCAGCAAGGCCGCGGCTGCGCCGGACGTTTCACCTCGCCGCGCTCCTGGGTTTCTCGTTTCTGGCCGGCTGCCGCACCTTGCCGCCGTTGCCGCCCGCGAACCTTTCCGCGCCGGACTGGACCGTCCTTCAAGGTCAGGCCATCTGGAAACCGGCGGCTGACGCACCGGAGATCGCGGGAGACTTGCTCGTCGCCACGAACCGCACCGGCGCCACCTTCATCCAGTTCACCAAGACGCCGTTTCCATTGATCATTGCGCAATCCACTTCGAACCGCTGGCAGATCGAAGCTCCCGTGGAGAATCGCCGCTTCGCGCGGAACGGCGCCCCGCCGCAGCGCGTGATGTGGTTTCAACTTCCCCGAGCGCTTGGCGGGAATCCGCCGCAGGAACGATGGCGATGGACGGCCCGCAATGAAAACTGGCGGCTGGAGAATCCGGCCACGGGCGAACGCCTCGAAGGATTTGTCCAACTTCAACCTGCGGCCAATCCTCAATGATTCGCCGCGTCCGAACGTTTCTTTGGATTCTCTTCGCGGCGGCGGCCGTCATCGGATTGCTGCGCCTGCGAT
>CAMLLE010000056.1 GCA_946480555.1 uncultured Verrucomicrobia subdivision 3 bacterium | reverse complement strand
AACGCCAGTCGTTCCAATCGGAATCGGAGACATCCTCCCAGAAGCCGCGACCGGCGGATTGAAATTGTTTAAGCGATTGAAATGGGTGACCCGCTGGCGGCTCCTCCCGATCCCGTGATGGTTCGCTGTGCATTTGGTTTCGTTACAATTTAGCGCACTATAGGATTGAAGCCCAACGTGTCAAGCGATGGGCGGCTGGGGTGTTTCCGATGGAAAATGCGGGACGTGGAATCGCTGGTTCGCCCGGGCTGCGCATCGATCAGCTGACACAGCGACACTTCGAACTGAACCGTCCAGGCCCAAAACACTTGCCGCGGTTTCAACCGCTTCCCATGCTGCGCACATGAAGCCGCGGTTCATTTCAGCGATTCTCATTTCCCTCGCCAGCGCCGTAGCTGCCTCATCCCAGCCGCTCGGCAACGAACAGTTCCAGCGTTATCTCGAATCCGAGACATTGAAACTCTCGCGCGCCTGCCTGGTGGAAGTGCAGACGCTCGATGACTGGAACTCGAAACGGGCGGAATACCGGCGTCAGCTTCAAGAAATGCTCGGGCTGCTGCCGCTGCCAAAACGGACGGATCTAAAGGCGACGATCACGGGCAAGCTGGACCACGACGCGTTCACGGTTGAGAAACTGCATTTTCAGGCTTTGCCCGGGCTGTATTGCACCGCTGCGCTGTTCATTCCGAAACGGCTGAAGGAGCCCGCGCCAACGATTCTGTACGCATGCGGCCATTGGCGCGTTTTCACCAACGGCATCAGTTATGGAAACAAGGCGGCGTATCAGGCGGATGGCGCGTGGTATGCGCAGAACGGTTACGTCTGCCTGGTGCTCGACACGGTGCTCTCGGGTGAAATCCCCGGCATTCACACCGGCACGCGCGACCGCGGTTTGTGGTGGTGGAATTCGCGAGGCTACACACCGGCCGGAGTGGAAGCGTGGTTTGGGATGCGCGCGCTCGATTACCTCACCACGCGTCCGGAAGTGGACACCAATCGCTTCGGCATCACGGGCCATTCGGGTGGGGGCGCTTACAGCTGGATGATTACCGCGCTGGATGATCGCATCAAAGCCGCCGCGCCGCTGGCCGGGATGGCCGACGCGCGCAGCCACGCGCTTGATCCGGTGATGGACAGCCATTGCGATTGCAACTTCTTCGTGAACTACCATCGCTGGGATTTCCCGCAGGTGGCCGCGCTGGCCGCGCCGCGCCCGCTCCTGATCGGCGCCACCGACAACGACCGGCTTTTCAACCTGCCGAACACCCTGCGCATCCACGAACAGGTTCGGCGCATCTACCAGCTGCACAACGCGATCAGCTCACTCGGCCTGGCCATCGCGCCGGGCGGACACGATGAAGTTCCAGAGCTGCAGCTCGCCGCGATGCGCTGGTTCAACCGGCATTTGAAAGGTGTTGCAACGCCGGTTGAAACGGCGGCAAAACGATTCTTCGAGGCCGCGGATTTGAAAGTCTTCGAAACGCTGCCGTCCAACGCGATCAACACGAACATCGCGGACAGCTTCGTTCCGCTGGCACCCGCGGTGCAGCGTTCCGCCGACGAACTTAGGGCCGCCCTGCGCGAACGGCCCTTCTCCGGGTGGCCGGTCGATGAACTGCCGCTGCAACCCGAACTGAAGAGCAGATTTGTTCGCGACGAATTTCAATTCCGCATCTGGAAGTTTCAAAGCGAAGCCCACGTGCAACTCGAGTTGTTCCTCGTTGAACGAACCAACAGCGGACGCGAGGCAGCGGTCACGTTCGCGGTTCTGGACCAGCCGGATTGGGGTGCCTGGACAAACTGGTTCTCGGGAACGGCTGCAGGGACAACTGCGATTGAAAGTGCGCTCCAGCGCGGGCCGGTGGCTTTCTTCGCGCCGCGCGGATTGGGCGCGGATTTCTGGCCTGGCGATGAGAAGGCGCAAACGAAGATTCGCCGGCGATTCATGTTGCTTGGCAAGACGCGGGATGGGATGCGCGTCTGGGATGTTCGCCGCGCGATTCAGACGCTGCATGCCGTGCGCGAAGATGATCGCGGGAAGATTACGTTGATGGCCCATGGCGACATGGCGGTGAACTCCCTTTACGCGGCGTTATTCGAACCAAACGTTCGCAAGGTGGAGTTTAGCGACCTGCCATCATCGCATCGCTTCGGCCCGGATTACCTCGGCATCCTGACCATTAGCGACATTCCCGAAGTGCTGTCGCACATGCCAAAACCGTGAATTTCCCGGAAAGCGACAGCGCAGCCTGCTCTTGTTTGGCGGGGTGGAGCTGACGCTCCACCCCATGGTCATCTGAATCCTTCCGGCTCGGCGAAACGAAAGAAGTCGAAATCCGCGACTGCTGAACTGCCGCTGGAATTGCCCAGGCAATAGATCCCAATTTTCGCTCCGATCCAAACGCCGGCGATGGCTTGAAACGTTTGAGAAATCGGGATGAAACCATCCACCGTCGCATACGCAAAGCTCACCAAACCGCCGTCAGAGAACGATGCTCGCAAACGAATTCGCGACGGCGCCTCCGCCACCACGACGTGGTCGGTTCGGTCAGTTCGCAAAACCAGATGCTGCGACGCGCCGGAGGTTCGGAGTGAAAGCGCCACGGTGGATTTTCCCGCTATTACAAGGCCCGCTTCGTCACCGGTTTGACCGCCGGAAATTTCCAGCAGCGTCTCGGCTTCGAACGTTCTCGCGGGAAGCTTTTGCAGCAACAGATTCGGCGTCTGCGACAGTTCGGCGACGGCGTTGCGCTGGCCGATGAGCCGCAGCCAGCCGGGCCGCGCGGTGAGCGAGCACCAATCTTCCGAGTGGTTCGCCAGCCATTGCCATTGAAACCCGAGCCGGGGTTGATCGAATTCGTCGCTGCTGGCAGGAATAGAAACCGGCTGGCGGGTGCCCACGGCTGGTTTCGCAAACCGCGTCACCGGTTCGCCTATGCCATTCCCATCGAAATCCTGCCCTGCTTGCGGCCAGCCGTCCTTCCACGTGACAGGCTGCAAATGAATGATGCGACCGTAAATACCGGCATCCTGGAAATGCATGAACCACCAATCGCCGCCCGGCGTGTCGATCATTGCACCCTGATGCGGGCCGTTGATTTGCGTACCTCCCGTTTCGAGAATGATCCTTTCCTCGTACGGGCCGTAAATGTTTCGGGAGCGCAAGGCGAGTTGCCAGCCAGTCGCAACCCCGCCCGCTGGTGCGAAGATGTAATACCAGCCGTCGCGTTTCAGAAACTTCGGACCTTCCAGCGTCGGGTGCTCGTCCGGCTTGTGAAAGACAATCTCGCCTTCGCCGAGAAGCCGCAGGCCGTCAGGCGCCATGGGGCGGACGCGCAAACGATGCTTGATGCCGGCGCGCGATCCGGCATAGGCGTGAACGAGGTACGCGTTCCCGTCATCGTCCCAATGCGGGCAAGGATCGATCAAGCCCTTGCCGGCTTGAACGAGGTGCGGCTCAGACCAGGGCCCGCGAGGATCGTGAGCGGTGACGAAGTAGATTCCTTCGTCCGGCGTGGAGAAGAAGATCCAGAACTTCCCGGCGTGAAAGCGAATGGACGGAGCCCACACGCCCCAGCCCGGTTGAACTTGCCGGTAGTGTTCGCCGGGAACGTTCTTCAGCGCATGGCCGATCAACGTCCAGTTCACCAGATCGCGTGAATGCAGAAGCGGCAGACCGGGCGTGCAGTTGAAACTGGAAGCCGTGAGGTAAAAATTGTCGCCATGCCGGATCACGTCCGGATCGGAGTAATCGGCGTGAAGAACCGGATTCCGATAAGTGCCATCGCCCAGGTCCGGAACCCAGGGATGGGCGAATTCTTGGTGTGCCATGGACGGGCCAAGGTTGGGTTCGATGATCTTCATCGCGCCGCCTCCCGGCCGATCTTCGGCACCAGCAGTTGAATTGCGAGCAGCGAAACCAGATAGGTTCCCGAGAAGTAGAGGAACACCAGGACGTAGCTGCCGGTCTTTTCTACAATCATGCCGGTCAGGGCGTTCACAAAACCGCCGGTGAAATAACCCACAAAGCCACCGAGCCCCACCACGGAGCTGATCGCCTGTTTGGGCATCGTGTCGGACACGAAGCTGAAGAGGTTCGCCGACCAGCCTTGATGCGCTGAACCGGCGATTCCAACGATCAAAACTGCCATCCAGGCGCTCGGCGCGTAAGGTGCAAGGAAGACCGGCACCACGGACAGCGCGCAGATGAGAAAGGAAACTTTCCGCGCGCCGTTCACCGTCCAGCCGCGGTTCATCAAGGTTCCGGCCAGCCAGCCGCCCATGACACCGCCGACGGCAGCGATGAGATAAAACGCACTGGTCCACCATGCCGTTTCCGCGAGGCTGAGCTTGAACGCCTTCTTGAGAAAATCCGGGAGGAAGAACTGATAAAATCCCCACGCCGGCGCGGCGAGAATGCCGGCGATGACGTAAGCCCAGACGGCGCGATAGGTCAGCAACGACAGCCAGGGAACCTTCACCTTTTTCTCTTCCACCAGCGGCTGGCCTTCCTGGATGTAGCTGAGTTCCGCGGCCGAAACTCCTTTGTGCTTCTCGGGCGCATCGTAGAGCCACCACCAGAAAACCACCCACACGAAACCCGTCGCGCCGGTTACATAGAATGTCGCTTCCCAGCCCCAGAATTTGAACATTCGTTCCACCACGAGCGGGCAGATGATGGCGCCAACATTTGTTCCGGCATTGAACCAGCCGGTGGCCAGCGCGCGCTCCCTCACCGGAAACCATTCGGCCACGATCTTGATCGCGGCGGGGAAGTTTCCGCCCTCAGAAAGCCCGAGGATGATGCGTGCGAACATGAACCCCGCAGCCGTCAGCGGCATCACCAGCGTCAGCAAAATGAAACTCTTCTCCGCCCACGAAAACCATGGGTAGCTGATCCGGAACTGCTCCTTCACGTCCAGAAAGCCGCACAAGCCATGTGCCATCGCGGCGGCGCTCCAGACGATCACGAAAATCGGCAGCCCGCGCTTCACACCGAGCCAGTCCATGATGCGGCCGCCGAACAAATAGCCAAACGCGTATGCGAACGAAAACGCGGCAGCAATGTAACCGTAGTCCTTCTCGCTCCAGCCAAGCAGTTCGCTAAGCGGCCCTTTGAGAATGCCTATCGTCAGCCGGTCAATGTAATTGACGGCGACCGAGAAAAAGAGCAGCCCGCAGATGATCCAGCGGTAGTTTCCCTGGGATTTCATTTGATCGTGATCTCTTCCACCTTCGCTCCTGAGCCCGCCACAACCTTGTTCTTTGCCTTCGTCAGATCCACTGACTCCAGCGTGATGTTTCGTGAAGCCGCGCCTTCGACCTGCAGAAACACCGCCCCTTCAGCTGCGGCGGAATTTCGAATCGCAATGTCGGCAGCATTGGTCAGTTTGAAGACCGGACCGTTCGCGGGCTTCACGATTACATTCGAGAACGCGAGGCCTCGGGCAAAGCTCGCCACCACGCCGTGCTTGGACTCGATCGTCATGTTCTCGAAACGGACGTTCTCAATCGGAGAATCCTCGAGCCCGGAAATCAGAATGGCCGTGGGCGCACCGTGACCGATCACATCGCTGATCACGATATTGCGGAAGACGGGCGGCTTTTCATTGGCGGCCTGCTTCCGGTCGGAGCTGTAATCCATGTTCATGATCACAACTTCGCGCTGCATGTTGCGGACCTTGAGATTGCGCGCGAAGACGTTTTCGACCACGCCACCGCGCCCGCGGCGCGACTTGATGCGGACGGCGCGATCGGTGCCGTCGAATTCGCAGTCGTACATGAACACGTTGCGCACGCCGCCGGACATCTCGCTGCCGATGACCAATCCGCCATGGCCGCGTTTGCTGGTGCATCGGCGCATGATGACGTTTTCCGTCGGCCGGTTTACGCGCCAGCCGTCTTCGTTGTAGCCGGATTTCAGGACCACGCAGTCGTCACCCGTGCTGAACGTGCAATCCTCGATCAGCATGTCGATGCACGAATCCGGATCGACGCCGTCGTTGTTGGGCCCGTCGGTTTCAACATTCACGCGGCGGATGGTGGTGTTCACGCAATAGACCGGGTGAATGGTCCAGTTCGGCCCACTGCCAATCGTGAAACCTTCGAGCAGGATGTTGGTGCAGCTGACGAAGCTCAGGAAGCTCGGCCGGATGGCGGCTTCGCGCGTGCCAAACACGCGTTGCTCCACCGGCACGCGGTTGGCCCCCATTTCGAAGAAGGCCTTGGTTTCTTTTGATTTCCAATCCCACCAAACCTTCGCATTTCCGTTCAGTTTTCCCGCGCCCGTGACGGCGATATTGGTGCAGCCACGCGCATAAATCAGCGGAGAATAATTGTAGAGCTCGATGCCGCCCACCCGGACGAATACCGGCGGCAGATAATCTTCGATGCGATCGCTGAAGATGATTTCGGTGCCCTCTGAAAGATGCAGCTCAACGTTGCTGCGCAGGTGAAGCGGGCCGGTGAGGAACCTGCCATCCGGAACCACCACGCGCCCGCCGCCACTCCCGGCGCAAGCTTCAATGGCCGCGGCAAAGGCAGCGGAACAATTCGTCGTCCCGCCGGGAACGGCGCCGTAGTCCGTGATCGGGAACTCGCGTTGCGGAAACTTCGGCGGCTGAATGCGGCGCAGGATGCCTGGCAATTCCTGCCAGCCGCCGTCCGCTGCGGCAACCGGGGATACGTGCGTCATGAAAGCGCAGATTGCCGCGAGTTGGAGCGCGCGTGGAAGTCTTCTCAAGTTCCGGAATGCCATGGTGAGAAGGTAACGGGTCGCGAGCGGAACTGAATAGCGGCAGTTCTGCAAAGCGCATTGAAATTAGGGCGCTCGCGGATTGCGAAAGAGTTAACAGCTGGAACGAAAAGGAGGACTCCGCTGTCGAATGCTCGCAAATTGCGCCGATCGATTTGTCCCCATTCGTTCCTTCCGTCATGAACTCCGGTGCTTGAAGCGCCCCCAAATTCCTCCCATGCTCGGCCCATGCGAAAAAGCGGCCCGCGTGTGCTCCTCGCGCTCGGCTGGTACGATTACCGGCTCCATCGTGGCATTGAGAAATACGCCCAGGAACACGGCTGGCACCTCTGCTCAGATGTGACCCGCGAGAAAGTGATTCCGTGGGGCTGGGAAGGCGACGGCATTCTCGCCTGGCTGGGCACGGGCGAGGATCTCGCGGAGTTCGTGGTCAAAGCGAAGCTGCCCACCGTTGATTTCAGTTATCGGCGGCGTCAGCTGCATTTCCCGCGCGTGCTTGTGGATCACACTGCCGCCGCGCGGCTGGCCGCGGAGCATTTCCAGTCACGCGGCCACACGCACTATCTCTTCTACAGTTCAGCGGACAACTGGGCTTTCGAAGAAACCGGCCGGGGTTTCATGGATGCCGTGACCAGCTTTGGCTTCAGCTGCGAGTGGATTCGCTGGCATCGGTCGGCCAAGTTCACGGACGCGCGGCATCAGTGGAAGGCCAAGCGCGACTGGCTGCTGGGTGAAATTCGGAAAGCGCCCAAACCGCTCGCGGTTTTCGGGGCCACCGATGATCACGCGCTCGAAGTGCTGGAATGCTGCGAAGCCGCACGCATCGAGGTGCCCGAGCAGGTGAGCATTGTGGGCATGGACAACTCGCTGCTCGCCGTCGATGCAATGCGCACGCCGATCTCCAGCATCGATCCCAACATGGAACTGGTCGGCTATCATGGCGCGGAAATCCTCGATCGTCTGATGCAAAGGAAGCGGGTCAGCGAAGAACCTCTGCGCATTCCGCCGGCTGGATTGATCGTGCGCAAGAGCAGCGATTTGATTGCGGTGAATCACCATGGCGTGGCGAAAGGGCTGCGGTTCATTCAACAACACTTTCATGAGGCGATCGGTGTGGAAGACCTGGCGCGCGCAGCTGCGATGTCCCGCCGCGCCTTGCACCGGGCGTTCCTGATCACGATCGGCAGACCGCCCGGCCACGAGCTGCAGCGCATCCGGATGGAACACGCCAAACGCCTGCTGGCTGAGACAGACGACAAAATGGAAATCGTCGCCAACCGTTGCGGCTACCAGAACGCGAACAGTTTCTGGAGCGCCTTCAAGCAGGTAACCGGCTCTTCGCCGAGAGACTATCGCGAGAAGTTCACCCGCCTCAAGTAGCCGGCGGCGGCTCCACGCCGGCTCTCCCGGCGATGGAGATGTCGCGACCGATTGGAGATTCGGTCTGGATGTTGTAATTGCCTCGGAGTGGCGTGTTCGGCAAGGTTCCGGCGTCGCCAATCAACCAAAACAAACCATGAGTTTGCCACCACCGTCTCCAAAACAGGCCCGGATCATCTGGCTCGCGCTCACCGGACTCTCGCTCGCCGCGCTCGTCGCTTTGATTATCGGGCTCGTGTGGGGCTTGGGACGCGTGGTTCAAATTTTGTCGCCGGTGCTCTGGCCGCTCGCGTTAGCCGGGGTTCTCGCTTACCTGCTCGATCCGGTGGTTGACTGGCTGGAGAAAAAGGGCGTGCCGCGGACGCGCGCCATCATCAGCGTTTTTCTGGTGGCGTTACTGATCATCGCCGCCGTCCTCGGGAGCGTGATTCCGCAAATCGTCATTCAGACCCGTGAACTGGCGGCGAATGCTCCGACTTACGCGGAGCGCCTGGAACAGCGCGTGACGAAGTGGATCGAAAAGGGACAACCGCTGTTTGACCGATTCCTGCGATCGCAGAGCGCCCCGAGCACGTCGCCGCAGGTTCCCACAATTTCAACCAACGACGCTGGCGTTCTGGTCACCAATCTCCCGCCTGCCGCAAGCGGCTCCAGCACCAATGCCACGAGCCGTTTCCCAAGCAATCTCGACAAGCAAACGATCCAGTCCGCGACCGGTCTGCTCGCATCCGCGGGCAAATGGTTGCTGGAACAGGTGACGCGCGTGGCGTCGTGGTTTGGCGTGCTCGTGGGACTGGCCCTGGTGCCGATCTACACGTTCTACCTGCTGCTGGAGAAACGCGGCATCGAATCGAGCTGGACTCGTTACCTGCCGTTATCCGATTCCAAGTTGAAGGAGGAACTCGTCTTCATCCTCAAGTCGATCAACGAATACCTGATCGCATTTTTCCGCGGGCAGGTGCTGGTGGCGATCTGCGACGCCATTCTCTACACGATCGGCTTCCTGATCATCGGTTTGCCGTACGCGGTGCTGCTCGGTTTCGCGGCGGTGTTCCTGACGCTGATTCCATTCCTCGGCGCAATTGCACTCTGCGCCGCGGCGGTGGTGATCGCGCTGGTGCAATATGGCGATTGGCTGCATCCGCTTTATGTCTTCATCGTATTCGGAATCGTCCAGGCGCTGGAAGGCGTGGTGATCGCGCCAAAGATCATGGGCGATCGCGTCGGGCTGCATCCGTTGACTATCATCATCGCCGTGATGGTCGGCACCACACTGCTGGGCGGATTGCTGGGAGGCATTTTGGCAATACCGCTGACCGCGGTATTGCGCGTGTTGATGGGACGCTACATCTGGAAGAAGCAGAAGGGGGCGAAGTAGTTGTTAATTCGCAAGCCACTCCGTCACATGTCGTTCAAGTAAAGCTCACGGTTTTTCCAAAGATAAAGCCAGCCAGAGACAAAGGTGAGAACGATGGCGAGCCACAACGCCGCCTGCGAAAACCAATCCACCCACGGGCCTTTCCCGAAGAAGTTCCAGCCGAAGATGATTTCACCCGGCTTCCCCCAATCGGTGTAAGCCTTGAGCACAAAGATGGCGATGATGGCCACAATCTGGGAAATGGTTTTGTGCTTCCCGTAACGTTCCGCCGCGAGCACAACGTTCTTGGATGCGGCGAGCAATCGCAGGCCGGTGATCGCCAGTTCGCGCGCCACCACGATCACCGCCATCCAGGCGGGCATCCATTTCAATCCCACGAAGGCGATGAACGCGGAGCAAACCATTATCTTGTCTGCGAGCGGATCCATGAGGATGCCGAAATTCGTGATCAGATTGTGCTTCCGCGCGATCTGGCCATCGAGAAAATCGCTGATGCCGGCGAGACAGAACAGGATCAACGCGATCGTTTCATGGAATGGCATTCCCGAGAAGATGACGACCAGGAAGGCGACCGTCAGCACGAAGCGCGAGGCTGTGAGTTTGTTCGGCAGATTCATTTTGATTCAACCGCTGATCTCCGTGGTGCGGAGGCGAACCAGGGGCTCGGCACGATTCAGCGGGATTCAGCCTAAAACAACCGTCGCAAACTCCGAAAGCACGAATCGCTTCCAATCCAGTGTTCCCTTGCGGCCGAAGTTGAGAAGGCAGCCAATGGGAAGTGTCGCGATTCGCATTTAAATCAACAGTTGAGCTTCGTGTTCGGACAGCGCTTGAGTCACCGCTTTGATTTTCAACG
>CAMLLE010000055.1 GCA_946480555.1 uncultured Verrucomicrobia subdivision 3 bacterium | reverse complement strand
TGACGCTCTGCAACTACGCAGTCGTCGATGCGCCGCTCTACGAGAAAGCGATGTCCCAGGATCTCCTGAAGGAGCATCTCGTCACAATCAGTTCGGCCTTGAACGCCAAGGTCAAACACGTCGCCCTTACCATCGGCGTGAACGACGCGATCGTCCGGCACGTGGAAATGCCGGTCATGCCGGATGAGGACGTCCGTCTTATTCTAAAGAACAATTCGCGCGCCTATCTTCAACAGGATCTCACCGGCTATACCTTCGATTTCTTTCGTCCACCGGCGGCGACCACGGAAAAGCCGGCGGCGGGAACAAAACAAAAAACTTTGATCGCCGGGGCAAAAACCGAGCTGGTCGATCTCTACGTCAAATCAACCAAAGCGGCCGGCTTGATCGCCGAGAACATCCTCCCGTGTGCGATCGGTCCGGTGAACGCGTTTGAAAATGCCTTTCCCGAAGTCTTCGGCAGCGACGTCGTCGCGCTGGTGGACATCGGCTTCAAATCGTCTTCGATCTCGATCGTGCGTGAAGGCGAACTCGCGTTGAATCGCGTGGTGAGCATTGGCGGAGACCGTCTGACGGCTGGCTTGTCCGAAGCGATGAACATCAGCTACGCGGAGGCTGAAGGGATCAAGGTCGGAATGCCGTCCGAAGTTCAAAGCGTGCTGGAGGCATTGCTGATACCGCTCGGCCGCGAGCTTCGGGCTTCCATGGATTTCTTCGAACACCAGCAGGACCGCCCAATATCGCAAGTGCTCGTGTCCGGCGGCTCCGCGCGCTCGGAGTTCGTGCTGCAGATCCTGCGGCAGGAGCTTGCAACTGAATGCGCGCCGTGGAATCCCGCCCGCTCCCTCAAGCTGGCTCTGCCGCCACAACAAGCGGCGGAACTGGAACAGATCAGCCCGCAATTGACCGTCGCCATCGGAACCGCTCTCACCGTTCTCTGATATGCCGATACGCATTAATCTTCTTGCTGAAGCGCACGCTCTGGAGGAACTCCGGCAGCGCGACCCCGTCAAACGCGTGATCCTGATCGGCGCCTGCCTGGCAATGCTGATCCTCGCCTACAGCAGCTCGCTCTGGGTAAAGACCATCATGGCACGCGGAGAAGTCCACCGGCTCGAACAGGACATCGAAACCCGCAAGACCGAATACGCGCAGATCATGACGGACCAGAAGAACTTGTTCGATGGCGGCCAGAAGCTTCTCGCCATGCACAAGCTTTCGACCAACCGGTTCCTTGTCGGAAATCTGCTCCAGACGCTTTCCGACACCACGCTGCCGGACGTGCAGCTCACTTCGCTCATGCTGCAGCACAGTTATTTTCAAACAGAGGAAGTGCGGCAGAAATCGGGCGGCCCGCGAGTGACGCCCAAGCCGGCCACCTCCCGCGAGAACATTGTGCTCACGTTGCAGGCGCGCGATCGCGGCGCCAACCCCGGCGATGCCGTGAACATCTACAAGGATCGCCTGGCCACGAATGCCTATTTCACCGCGCTGCTCGGACGCACGAATCAATTCCGTTTGATGAATCTTGGAGCACCTCAGACCGACGAGACGGGCAAGCCGTTTGTCTCGTTCACACTTCAGGCCAAATTCCAGGAGAAGACACGATGAAGAAGCTTTCCAAAGAAAAGCGCCAGCAGGTCGTCCTCGCCGTGATCATGGTGCTGGTGGTGGTCGGCGGTTTGTGGTCGTTCCTGATCCGTTACCAGCTGGGATTGCTGGAACAGCTCGCCAACAAAAAAACGGTGAGCGACAGTAAACGCGCCCAGGTCGTGGAAATCATCAAGACCGCCAAGGCGATCGAAGCCGACCTCCAGGTCGTGAACAGCAAGCTGGCTGACCAGGAACAGCTGATGGCCAGCGGCGATCTCTATTCCTCCATGGTCAGCCTCGTCCGCAAATTCAAACAGGACTACAGCGTCGAGATTCCGCAGTTCAGTGCGGGCGCTGAAATACCGGTCGATATGATCCCCCGGTTTCCTTACAAGCAATTCACGCTGACGGTGGCGGGCACAGGGACCTATTTCGAGATTGGGCAGTTCATCGCCGAGTTTGAGAATCATTTTCCGACGGCACGGATTCACAATCTCAACCTGACACATGCTTCGTCCTCCGGCCCCGACGACGCGGACAAACTCTCGTTCCGAATGGACATCGTTTCGCTCGTGAGCCCCCAACGCAAAGCACTATGAAGATCGAAGGCAAATTACTTCTGAGCGCCGCGGCTGGCCTGCTCTTTGTCGTGGCGTCAGCGCCCTCTGCGGCCGGCCAGTCCCGTTCCAGCATCCGAGTCAACCCGCTGGCGTACATCACCAACGCCGTGCCCGAATCCGTCTTTGAGGTCCCGACCAACACTGCGGGGCGCGATCCGTTTTTCCCAAAATCGAAACGAACGTCCGGAGTCGAGAAGGCGGCGCCCGCTCCAACAATCACGCTGGTTTACAACGGTCTCTCCGGCACCGCCGACGAGCCACTCGCGATCATCAACGGCCGCACGCTTGCCGAAGGTGAACAGACTGAACTGCGGGTCGGCGGGCAGCGCATTCCGATTCGATGCCTTTCGATCAAGGGAGAAACGGTGGTGGTCGAAATGCAGGGCCAGCAAATCGAACTCAAATTGGGCGCGAAGAAGAAATAGCACCGCCTGACATTTTTGTTCACCGTGGGCTCCGGAGTCGGAGCCCATTTTTCTTGTACAGTGAGACGCCCTTGTTTCCACCCATCGTTCACGGCTCGCACCGGATGGCATCGAGGACAGGGAAACTGGATTCGAATTCCACCTGGCGCGTCCAGCATCTCGCCACTTGTCCCGCTCACAGACAACGCCGTGTTTAACGTTCTCCTCAATTGCGCGGCAAAGAAGCGCGCAGCCCCTTGGCACCTCGACTGCTCAACGAAACCCAGAACATGTCCGAAGCACCTTTGGACGAACGGAAATTTAAGAACATGAAACGTAACCTCGTTTTACTGCTTGCTGCCGGGCTCGTGGCCAGCCCACTGGCTGTATGCGCACAAGACAACCAGCCTGTCTCAGAAGGCACCAACGCAAGCCCCGTTGCCTCCGAAGGCGCGGCCGCCGCACAGCCCACGGCAATCCCCGCCGCCACAGAAGTTGAACCTGCAGCCGCGCCGGCAGCGGAAACTCCGATAGAAATTTCCGCCGCACCGAGTGCCGACAGCCAGGCCAAAACTTCGGCCGTCATTCCGTTGATCGTCATGGACGAAGTGCCACTCACGGACGCCATCAAGAATCTCGCCCGCCAGGCCAATATCAATTACCTGCTCGACCCCCGCCTCTCGTTTGGCCAGGCCGGAGCGGATGGCCGCCCCGTTCCGCAGCCGAACGTGTCCATTCGGTGGGAGAACATCTCCGCGGAGCAAGCGCTTCACGCGTTGCTGAACAACTACACGCTCCAGATGGTTGACGACCCGAAGACGAAGATCGCGCGCATCACCGTCAAAGATCCCGCAGCGCCAGATCCGTTGCTCACCCAGATCATCCAGCTCAAGTACTCCAGCCCCACCAACATTTTGCCGGCGGTGCAATCGGGTTTGATCGACAAGCGCAGCCGTGTAATGCCTGACGTTCGCACCAGCCAGCTGGTGCTCGTCGCCACGGAAAACGAAATTCGCGCCATCACGAACATGGTATCTCAGCTTGATCTTCCGACACGCCAGGTGCTGATCGAAGCGCGCTTGCTAGAGACTTCTTTGAATCCGCGCACGATCAAGGGCCTTGATTGGACCGGAACTTTGCAGGCACAGAATCTCCGGTTCGGTAACAACCTGAACACTCCAGAAGGCCAGCAACCGCCATCCGGCTCGGCAAACCCAACCCTGTCCAGCTCCTTCCCGAAGATGCTGATCGACACCGCGGGCGGCTTCAGCCCGGCGACCGCGTTCCTCGATGCTGACGGCGTGAGCGCAGTGTTCTCCATGCTGAACCAGAGTTCAGAAGCCCGCGTGCTCTCAACTCCACGCACGGTCACGCTCGACAACGAAGCTGCCACGCTCTCGGTGACGCGCCAGTTCCCGATCTTCAGCACAACGGCCGGCACGGCAAATACGCCGGGCGGTTCGTCAGTCACCTATTCCAACCTCGGTGTGATCCTGAATGTCACGCCGCGCATCTCGGCGAACGACAACATCAACCTGCGCGTCGTGCCGGAAGTTTCGCGCATCTTCGACACGGTCACCGTGTTCAGCCAGGGCCAGGAAAACACCGCTTACATCTTCGATTCGCGCCGGATGGAAACCACCGTCATGATCCCGAGCGGCAACACGCTCGTGCTGGGCGGTCTCGTCCAGGACGACACGCGCAACAGCAACACGAAAGTCCCGATGTTGGGCGACATTCCCGTGCTCGGCCGTGCGTTCCGCAGCGACTCAAAGTCGCAGGAGAAAAACAACCTGCTGATCTTCATCACTCCGACCATCGTCAAGGACACGGATTATCAGCCGACCAAAACGGAGTTCCTCCAGACGCCGGTGCAAGATGCCCCGAGCAAGACGTGGACGTCCTGGGACAGCGCAAAACCGAAAGACTGGAGCCGTCGCAAGAAGGCAAAAGCTGAACCCCAGTTCGCTGAAGTTCAATAATCGGATTCAGGAAGGAACAACATGCAGATTCAAAACAAAATCCGGAACACCGCCCTCGCCGGCCTTCTGCTCGGCAGCCTGGCGTTTGCTTCAGCCACGAAAGCAGCACCGTTCGACACGCCCGTCGGAGTCTGGGACTTCGTCACCAGCGGCGGCGGCCAAAGCGGACTCGCAGTGCTGACTTTTGAAGACGACGGGAGTTTCAGTGGTTATCAAGTGCTGGCTCCGTTGCCGCCCAAAAAGACTTCCAAACCGAGCGCACGCGGATCGTACAACTCCGGCCGTGGAAACCCGTCGAGCCCATCGACGGCGAAAACGAACAGCTTCGTTTATGGGTTCTCGCCCATTTCCGGACCGTGGACGTTTGACGCCAAGGGCCGCGTAATTGGTTTCTACACGCAGATCATCAATGTGACCACTCTCACTACCAATTATCTGCCAAATCAAATCTCCGTTCGCGAATTTCATCCAACGGACTCGGGAATATCCACGAACCTGACCATTGTTTTCACCAATGGCGCAGTTTCGGCACAGACGAACATCACGTGGTTTACGCCCGCCCCGACGGCAATCACCTACACCTACTTCAACACGAACGCGGTGCTCGCTGTGGCATCAGCCGAGAAAACCAACGCCATCAGCTTCACCGGCATGCCGGTTCCAGGAAGACGTTTCAACATGGTCGCCTCCACTAGCTATGGCAAAGTCAACTACAAGGGCATTCCGCTCCGCGCCACACGATCGCTGACCGGCGACTGGGTCGGTACAAAGAAACGGGGAAGCCAGACCTTCTACGAGTTCTTTACGCTGGAACCTTATTCCGAGGAATATCCGAACGTTTATATGAGCACATTCGGCGTTGGCCCGGGCTACACCCTGTCTGGCGGCCGCGTGATCATCTCGAATCAAAAGCAGATTGGATTCAAGTTTACCGAAAACGACCGCCTGCGTGCCACGGCCGGTTCCTACAGCACGCGGCGAATCACCTCCGCAAAAACCAAAGGCATCGCGGAAAGCGAAGACCTGAAGGACGTCGTGGGGATCACCTTCGACGCGTTTCTCCAGACACCTCTGTGATTGATTGATCCGCGGAACGAGTTCCGCGCGTCTCCAATTCTCCACAGGCGCCGCTCTCAAGCGGCGCCTGTTTGCTTTTCCCCGAGCTGTTTCAGCAACGCAAAGGAAAAAATCCCGGTGTGATGCCCGTCGCGCCACCGCGGCTGCAGCCCGTATCCCCCAACCGACTGAAGCGAACTCAGTTCAAACGATTGCGGCCTGAGCGGAATTTCCGGCCCTTTGTGCAGCTGGCCCATCACATCCACCTCACCCTTGCATCCGGCGCACGGACAAGCCCGGCGTAGTGCTTCGAGCTGAATAAAAGTCTCCGAGCCGTCATTCCATTTGATGGCCAGTTCGTTTCCGATCTGCTGGATGTCCAACGCTTGCATGGCCCTACGCTAGCGTGGCTTGGAATCCACCTCAATCCGGATGAAATTTCCAACGTGGGGAAATCCAACGCTTGACACCGGCCGCGTTATGATTTAGCTGTGTCTAACTTTCATTATGAGAACTATATCGCGCCTCCGGTGTGTCCGGAATTTGATCGGGTTGTGTTTGCTCACGGTTGCTGGAATCTCCGGCGTTTCCGCAGCTCCAGCCAGCGGGAAGATCCAAGCCGCCGCCACAGTTACAATGGTCTCCGATCTCGTCCGGCAGATCGGTGGCGATCGTGTAGAGGTGAAAAGCCTGATGGGACCCGGCGTTGATCCGCATCTCTACAAAACCACGACTGCCGATCTGCAAACCCTTCAAAAGGCGGATGCGGTGTTCTATTGCGGACTGCTGCTGGAAGGCAAAATGCAGGATGTGCTCGCACGGATGGCAAAACAGAAAAAGCCGGTCTTCGCTGTCACAGACGCGATTCCGAAGGCCAAGCTTTTGAGCCCCGCCGAGTTTGAAGGTCATCCCGATCCACACGTTTGGTTCGACATCCCGCTTTGGAGCCAGTGCGTTGACGTCGTCGTAACGGGTCTTTCGAAAGTATCACCCGCGGATGCGGAGTATTTCCAGCAACGCGCCAAAGACTACAAAGTCAGGCTCGACGGGTTGCACGAGTGGGCCATGAAGAAAGCCAGCGAACTGCCAGCCGAGAAGCGCATCCTCGCGACGAGTCATGACGCGTTCAACTACTTCGGACGCGCCTACGGTTTCAAAGTCGTCGGACTGCAAGGCATCTCGACCGTCACCGAAGCCAGCCTCGCTGACGTGGTGAAGATGGTTGAATACATCCGCGAACACAAAGTTCGTGCGGTGTTCGTGGAGTCCAGCGTTCCACACAAGACGTTGGAACGCGTCAGTCAGGATGCGGGCGTGAAAATTGGCGGCGAACTGTTTTCCGATGCGACCGGGACCCCCGGCGAAATGGAGAATGGCTATGACCTCGGCACTTACGAAGGCATGATCCGCCACAATCTCAACACCATTGTTGACGCTCTGCGCTAATCAGAAACCAAATTCAAAACTCATGAACAAAATCACCTCCGTGCTGTTCGTTTCCCTCGCAACTGGCATCGTTCCATTGCTCGCCGACGAGGCCAAACGTGAACGAAACATTGAAGGTATTGCCGACAATTCGTTCTTCGTCGAAGAAGCCTACAATCAAGAACCCGGCGTCGTTCAGCACATCTTTACGACGCTCTACCACGCGCCGCATCGTTCCAATCTGGACGAAGGCGAATGGGATCTCGCATTCACCCAGGAATGGCCGATCTTCAGCCAGCGCCATCAGTTCAGCTACACGCTTCCCTATCAATTCATCGATATGCCGGGCGATACACGCGACGGCATTGGCGACATACAACTGGACTACCGTTATCAGCTCTATTTCGACGAGGAGTCGATGCTCGCTCTGGCTCCACGCGTTGGAATCATCCTGCCCACCGGTGATGCCGATGCCGGCTTCGGCGAAGACACAGTCGGCGGCGAATTGAATCTTCCGTTCAGCGTCGCGCTCAGTGACGACGTGTATCTGCATCTGAACGCGGGAACCACCTTCGTTCCCGACGCAGCTTCCGCCGATGATCGCGATCTGTGGCATTACAACGTCGGCGCGAGCGTCATTTACGCCGTGCAACGCGACCTGCACCTGATGCTGGAATGGACCGCTGGCTGGGAGAACTCGCTGCCGACGTCAGGAAATCTCCGGCATGATTTTTCGCACATCATTTCACCCGGGGTGCGGAAGGCATTGAACTTCGACAACGGCGCGCAATGCGTGCTTGGCTTGGGAATTCCCGTTGGGTTGAACAGCGGTGCGCCGGACATCGGCGCATTCCTTTACGTTTCATTTGAACATTTCTTCAAACGCAGCGAGTGATCCGATGCGAACGCCCGACCCATCCGATGAACGGAATCGCGACGGCCTGCCGCAGACACGCGGCCTGGCCGAATCGCGGGGTTCCGCCGAAATCCCGCTTGAGATTCATGACCTGACCGTTTCGTATCACAAAAAACCGGTGCTCTGGGGCGTGGACGTCGTCGTGCCGAAAGGGAAGCTTGTCGGGATCATTGGCCCAAACGGTGCAGGCAAGTCCACGCTCATCAAAGCCGCCATGGGAATGCTCCCGGTGAGCAGCGGCTGGATCAAGGTCTTTGGGGAGCCGATCAAGAAAAACCTGAAGCGCATCGGTTACGTGCCGCAACGCGAGTCGGTGGATTGGGATTTCCCGGTCAGCGTCATGGACGTGGTGATGATGGGCCGTTATGGGCATTTGGGTCTGTTGAAACGCCCTTCGCGACGCGACCGGGAGATCGCGCTGGAGTGTCTGGATAAAGTGAAAATGCTGCCCTACGCCAACCGGCAGATTTCCAATCTGAGCGGCGGCCAGCAGCAGCGCGTTTTTCTCGCCCGCGCGCTGGCGCAGGAAAGCGATCTCTACTTCATGGATGAACCCTTCGCGGGTGTGGATGCCGCGACGGAAAGCGCGATCATTACGTTGCTCCACGAATTGCGAGACAAGGGGAAGACCCTGCTGGTCGTGCATCATGACCTGCCATCCGCGCGCGAATACTTCGACATGCTGCTGCTGATGAACATGCGCGTGGTTGCCTTCGGCACAACCGCGGAGGTCTTCAACTACGAACTGCTGCAGAAGACTTACGGCGGACGGCTCACCATTCTCTCCGAAGTGGCCCACGAAGTAGAAAGGAAGGAGCGCGGAGACGTGCGATGATGCCGACGTTGCCCACCTTTCCATGCACTTGCATGAACCACAGCCGTCAACCTGAGAAGGCGATTTCCGCCGGAGAATCCCCACATCGTCCGTCCGGCACCTGCTGGAATTGGAAAACGCTGGCAGCGCTGCTCCTCGCGCTTTGTTTCCCCGCCCAGGCCGCTCGCATCGGAGAGCTGTCAGAGACGACCGTGCTGGAGCAGGCGCTCCGGTTTTTCTCATTTCAAGATCCAACGGTTCGCTTTGCCTTGCTCGGGTGCATTCTGCTCGGTCTCACCTGCGGACTTCTTGGAAGCTTCATTGTGGTTCGGAAAATGGCGCTGGTCGGCGACGCGCTTTCGCACGCTGTCCTGCCAGGCGTGATGATTGGGTTTCTGTGGAACATGACCAAGGATCCCATTGCCATCTTCATCGGCGCCACGCTGGCGGGATTGCTCGGAACGGTGGTCGTTCATCTGGTAAAGCACACCACGCGCCTGAAGGAGGACACCGCGCTTGGACTCGTGCTCGCCACCTTCTTCGCAGTCGGAATTTGCATGCTCACCATGATCCAACACCTGCCCACAGGGAATAAAGGCGGCATCGACAAAGTGCTTTTCGGGCAGGCGGCGGCAATCAGTGGCGGCGATTTGAAGCTCATGGCCTTTGTCACCGTTTTGTCCCTCGTGGCGGTAATGGTCTTTTACAAGGAATTCCTCGTCACCAGCTTTGATTCCGAATTCGCCCGCGGCTGCGGCTTTCCGGCACACGCCATCCATTACGGATTGATGCTGCTCGTCGCATTCGCCGTCGTGATTGCCCTGCAAGCGGTCGGTGTCGTTCTCGTCTCGGCGATGCTGATCACGCCCGCGGCGGCGGCGTATCTTCTGACGGATCGGCTTCATCGATTGCTCGTGATCGCAGCAGTGCTCGGGATGTTTTCAGGTGCTGCCGGTGCGTTTGTTTCATTTCTGGGACCGGGCTTGCCGACGGGACCATTCATCGTCCTGGGTGCGACGTCGGTGTTTGCACTGGCGTTCTTCTTCGGACCGCGGCATGGCATCGTGGTGCGTTGGTTGAAGCATCGTTCCCGCACGCGGCGAACCCAGCGGGAGAACACGCTCAAATCGATTTATCATGTTCTCGAAAATCGCGAGTTCAATGGTGAAGGCGTTTCTCTGCGTGAACTGGCGGAACGCCGACGAGAAACTTTGGATGAGGCACAGACTCAGGCGAACGCACTGCGCCGACATGGGCTCGCGACGCTTCACGAGGATGGAAACATGATCTTCCTGACGCCAGCCGGCTGGCAACTCGCGTCCTCCATGGTCCGCAATCACCGGCTCTGGGAACTCTACCTGACAAATGCCGCGCACATCCCCGCGGATCACGTCCACGAAGATGCGGAGAAAATCGAGCACGTGCTGGGCGAAGAAGTGGTGCGCGAAATCGAACGGCGATTGAAGTTTGCCAGCAACGATCCGCACGGGCGGCCCATTCCCAGCCTGGCTGATGTGCAACGCGGCGCGGCCCCGCGACAACGGCCGGAAAAAGCCGTTGGCTACGGTCCCG
>CAMLLE010000054.1 GCA_946480555.1 uncultured Verrucomicrobia subdivision 3 bacterium | reverse complement strand
AATCCCGGCTTTTCCAAATCTAGATTGAACCGGCTTCAGCTGAATCGCGCGGCAGACCAACCGCATTCATCTTATTGTCTGAATCCGTGTTCATCTGCGATCGCGAGCAAATATCAGCGGCGCAAGGTCGATGTGCTTGAACCGCCGGCCAAACTCCTTTTGACTTCCTGCCGCCAAAAATCTCTGCTTTCTCTGAACCGCGTTTTAGTGTTTAGTCCCCGGCTTTATGAGCAAAACCGCATTGTTGTTTGCCGGCCAGGGCGCGCAGGTCGTCGGCATGGGCAAGGACCTGGCCGACCAGTTTCCAAATGCGAAATCCTGGTTCGACCGCGCCAACAGCGCGCTCGGTTACGATCTGACTTCCATCTGCTTCAATGGCCCGGAAGCGGAGCTCACCAAGACCGAAAACGCCCAGCCGGGGATTTTCCTCGTCAGCTGGGTTGCCTTCGAATTGCTCAAAGAACGCGTTCCGTCGCTCAGTTTTCAGGCCACGGCCGGATTGTCGCTCGGCGAATTCACAGCCCTGACCGCCGCGGGTGCGATGAGTTTCGAAGACGGGTTGCGCGTCGTGCGCCAGCGCGGACGATTCATGCAGGAGGCATGCGATGTCACCAAGGGCGGCATGGCAGCGATCATTGGCTTGGACGAAGCGCCCACGCGCGAAGTTTGCGCCGAAGCGGGCGTGGTGCTCGCAAATCTGAACTGCCCCGGGCAGCTGGTCATCTCTGGAGAGGCGGAGCGCATCAACAAAGCCTGTGAACTCGCCAAAGCCAAAGGCGCGAAGCGCGCCCTTCCGCTCACCGTCGCCGGCGCTTACCATTCACCGCTCATGGCCAGCGCTCAATCGAAGCTGCAATCCGAACTTGCGGCGTTAAAACTTTCCACGCCCGCAGTTCCCGTGATTTCCAACGTGACGGCGCAGCCTCATGCAGACGCAGCAGCCATCAGCCAGCGTTTGGTGGAACAGGTCACCGCTTCCGTGCGCTGGGAAGAATCGATGCGTTACCTGCTGGCGCAGGGTTACACCCGCTTCATCGAGCTGGGGCCGGGCACTGCATTGAGCGGATTCATGAAACGCATTGATAAGACGGCGCAAATGTTGAACGTCGCGGACGCCGCCAGCCTGGAATCGACAGTCAAAGCGCTTCAAAGCTGAAAAGCGGTTCCAAGTTTGCCGCGGTTCCGGGAACCCTCTGGAACTTGAAACTGAAAACTGAAAACTGGAAACTCCCTTTATGAGCCAACTTGCCAATCAGATCGCCGTGGTGACGGGCGCCGGACGCGGAATCGGCCGCGCCATCGCTTTGAAATTTGCCACGGAAGGCGCGGATGTGGTCTGCGTTTCGCGCACACAGGAGAATTCCGAGAAGGTCGCGACTGAAATCCGCGCGCTGGGCCGCAAGGCCTGGGCACACGCCGTGGATGTCTCGGATTCCGCTGCAGTGAATGCCGCTGCTGAGAAGATTCTCGCCGAATGCGGCAAGGTGGACATTCTCGTCAACAACGCCGGTGTCACGAAAGACGGCTTGCTCATGCGCATGAGCGATGCGGATTGGGACACCGTGCTGAATACAAACTTGAAAGGCGCGTTTCTCCTGACGAAAGCGTTCACGCGCCAGTTTGCCAAGCAACGCTCCGGCCGCATCATCAACGTAGCCTCGGTCATCGGCTTGATCGGCAACGCCGGCCAATGCAATTACGCCGCGAGCAAGGCGGGGCTGATCGGCTTCACGCAATCCGTCGCGCGCGAACTTGCCGGACGTGGCGTCACCTGCAACGCGCTCGCACCGGGCTTCATCGAGACGGACATGACCTCGGTGTTGAAACCGGAGTTGAAGACCGAGCTGTTGAAATCGATTCCGCTGAACAGCTTCGGCCAGGCCGACGACATTGCGCATGCCGCCCTGTTTCTGGCGAGTCCCGGAGCGCGCTACATCACTGGCCAGGTGCTGACGGTCGATGGCGGAATGGTGATGTGATCGCCGCTTGGCGGGCACGTTCCGAGACTGTCGCAGAGCCTGTTTCGAAGCAGTCCCGCCGATGGGATGACGTGCTTGCGGTTGCGAATCGGACAATTTTTGAGATTTGGAAAATTGGCCTTCCGGGCATTTTGACGCTTGTGAATTCGCGTTTAAAAATGCCCGGAAACGAGCGGCAAAATCGGGCTTAAGAATTTGTGAATCGGGGCTTGACGCCCCCTTCACCGTGACATAGACACACTGCGAATAACGTAAGAACCGGAGAAAACCATGGCTGAAAAAACTATTGAACAGCGAGTAAAAGATATCATTGTCGAGCAGCTCGGCGTGAACGCCGACCAGGTCACCCCTGAAGCCAAGTTCATTGAAGACTTGGGCGCTGACTCGCTCGATACCGTCGAGTTGGTCATGGCTCTCGAAGAGGAATTCGGCAGCGAAATTCCCGACGAACAAGCTGAGAAACTCCAGAGTGTCGGTGACGTGATCAAGTACGTCGAAGAGACTCAGCAAAAGTAATTGTCAGTCCCACCATTTCGGGGCAGCTTGAACTGCGCGTCAGCTTAAGCTGCCCCTTTCCTTTATTCTATGGCCACCAACTGGACAGATCGCAGGGTTGTTGTCACCGGACTCGGACTTGTCACCCCGCTTGGCACTGAGGTTGAAACCTTCTGGAACAATCTCATCACCGGCCAATGCGGCATCGACAAAATCACCGCGTTCGACGCCACACCGTTCGCGACCCAGATGGCGGGCGAAGTCCGGGACTTCGATCCCGGCCCTGCGTTCCCCTCCCCCAAGGAAGCACGCCGCACCGATCGCTATTCCCAATTCGGCATCTACGCCGGATGGAAGGCGCTGAAGGATTCCGGGCTGGATCTGAACCAGACGAACCCTGATGAAATCGGCGTGTTCATCGGCTCCGGCATTGGCGGGCTGGAAACCACGGGCGGACAGATGAAGGTGCTGCTGGAGCGAGGCCCCGGACGGCTCTCGCCGTTCATGATCCCGATGCTGATCTCGAACATGGCCTCGGGATTGGTCTCGATGTACTACAATTTGCGCGGCCCAAATTTCGCCACCTGTTCCGCGTGTGCGACGGCGAATCATGCGATCGGCGAAGCCTGGCGCACCATCAAGATGGGTGATGCGAAAGCCATTCTCGCCGGTGGCGCCGAAGCTGCGATTGTCCCGATCGGCATCGGCGGATTCTGCGCCATGAAAGCGATGAGCACGCGCAACGACGATCCCAAACACGCCTCACGGCCGTTTGACAAGGATCGCGATGGTTTCGTCATGGGCGAAGGCGCGGGCGTCGTTGTGCTCGAGGAAATGGAACATGCGAAAGCGCGCGGCGCGCGGATTTACGCGGAGCTGGTCGGCTACGGAAACACCGCCGACGCGCATCATCTCACCGCTCCGTCCCCCGGCGGCGAAGGCGCCAGCCGTTGCATGAAGATGGCTTTGCGCAATGCAGGCCTGAACACAACCGACATTTCCTACATCAACGCCCACGGCACTTCCACGCCGCAGGGCGATATTGCGGAAACGGAAGCAGTCAAAACGGTTTTCGGCGATCACGCGCGCAAGCTTGTCGTCAGCTCCACCAAGGGCGCGACGGGCCACATGCTCGGCGCTGCCGGTGCCGTGGAAATGATCGCATGCGTGAAGGCGATCCAGACCGACACCGTCCCGCCCACGATCAACCTGCAGAATCAGGATCCGGCGTGTGACCTGGATTACGTTCCGAACACCGCGCGGCATATGCCGGTGAACGCAATCGTGAACAATTCCTTTGGTTTCGGCGGCCACAACGCCAGTGTGATCGCGAAGAAGTTCGTCGGGTGAAGCCTGTAGCGGAGTTCTATGACCGCCGCCAATTTGCCGGTCAGATTTCCACCTTCTGCCATTCCGCATCGACGCCGCGGCGTTGAATCCATTCGTTCAATGCGCTGCGGTCGATTTGTTCCGCCGACACTTTGAGCATCACGCGAATGTCCCGCAGATGCTTGTCGGAACCGCCCTCACGGTAGTATTCCAGCTTCCGCACGATCACGTACTCCGGCGGGGCAACGACCACCGTTTGATCCGCAAACTCAATTTTCCGCGAGTTTCGGAAAGCCCACGCGTTGAACTCGTCTCTTCCGGTCAAATAGAAATCCGCCTTAAAGCCCGTGTCCGCGTGAATCAAATTGAAGTGTCCTCGCTCAGGCCGGGACGCCTCCTGGGCGATAATATCCGCCGGTGGAACATAGAAAACGGGAGGGGCGAAAGCGCGGACCAAGCGAACGATGTCTTCGGACTTCAAAAAAACTACAATATCCAAGTCGTTGGTAAAACGAGGTTCGCCATACAGAATCGAGGCAACACCTCCGCCGATGACATAGCGAATTCCCAATTCGTTGAGTGGCCGCAGGAAAAGCAGCGAGAGTTCAGCTTCGAGCATTGCTGAAAATACGGGTTACCTCACGCTCTAGTTCTTTATTAGTCCAATCGGGATGGAGCAACCTTAGCCAGGACCGCTTCAGGCCCCTCGCCGACCAATACATTCGCTCGGCAAGTTCGAGTCGGCGGCCCGGAGCCATTTTTCTGAAAATCGCGATTTGTTCAGGGCTCGGCATGTCCTCCACATCCCACTTGCGCGGGGCAGTGACTTCCCGCATCGCCTCAGGTGAGACATCAGGAGCTTCAGGATAGGGAGGAATGCGAGTGTCAGCATTCACGTCCTGACCCTACCGGCAACCGTTTGCAGCGTCAAACGAACCCTCATCCAATCAAGCTCTTAACCTTGGCCAGCGCCTCGTCTAGCTTGCTCGCGTCCTTGCCGCCGCCGCGGGCGTTGTCGGGCTTGCCGCCGCCTTTGCCACCGACGATCGGAGCGATCTGTTGAATCAATTTGCCGGCCTGAACCTTCGCCGTGAACTCCGCGGAAACGGTGGCCACAATCGCCACAGCGCCGCCCGCCGCGCCGCCGAGAACCACCACGCCCTTGAAACGGCCCTTCAGCGAATCCGCAATCGCCTGAAGGAAATCGCCGTTGGCGTCGCCGAGATTGTGCGTGATCAGCGGGATGCCGTTCACCGTCTGGACGCGCTCCAGCAATTCGCTCGCAGCATTCGACGCGTTGCGTTGCAGCGCGATCTGCACTTCCTTCTCCAACTGCTTCTGGTGCGCGAGCAAGGCGTCGATCTTCTTGTCGAGCTCGTGAATGGGCGCATTCACCTTTCCGGCGAGCGCCTTGATCAGCGCCACTTCGTCGGTGGCTTTGCGATACGCTTCCAGACCGGCCACGGCTTCGATACGCCGCACTCCAGCGGCAATGGCGCTCTCCGCCACGATGCGAAACAAGCCGATCTCGCCGGTGGCGCGCGTGTGCGTGCCGCCGCAAAGCTCCATTGAATAGCCGTCGAGCTTCTGCGCGTGGCCGCCGATCTGCACAACGCGGACGGTGTCGCCGTATTTGTCGCCGAAGAACTGCATCACGTCCTTGCGCGATCTTACTTCCGCGTAGGGAACTTCGGTCCAGCTGACGCCCGCGTTTTCAAGGATGCGTTCGTTGACGAGCTTCTCGATATCCGCGATCTGCTGCGGCGTCAGCGGTTGAGAATTGAAGTCAAACGTCAGCTTGTCCGGCCCGACGAATGAACCTTTCTGCGACGCTTCCTTGCTGACGACTTCGTGCAAGGCCCAGTGCAAAAGGTGCGTCACGGTGTGATGACGCTGGATGGCGTCACGACGCGTCTTCTCGACAGCGAGTGTCACTTCCGCACCTGTTGCCGGAGCATCGCCGCCTTCTATGAAATGCAGCCAGGTATTGCCTGACTTTTGCGTGTTTGTAAGGCGCCAAAGCTGGCCGCCAGCGCTCAGCTCTCCAGTGTCGCCGACCTGGCCGCCCATTTCCGCGTAAGCAGAAGAAGCATCCAGAATCACGGCGGTCTTGTCTTTCAGCGACACGACTTCGAGGACCGTCGCCGGGGTTTCAAGCTTTTCAAACCCCACGAACTTGGTGGGCGTAGTCGTCTCGATCTGCGAAAGCGAGATGACTTCTCTTTTCTGTGCAGCACGGGCGCGGGCGCGCTGTTCTTCCATCAGCTTCTCGAAGCCTTCCTTGTCCACGGTCAAGCCGCGTTCGCGCGCCATCAACTCGGTGAGGTCGAGCGGAAAGCCCTGTTCGTCATAAAGACGAAACGCAAATGCGCCGGAGATCTGGGGAGCGCGCCCGCCCCGGGCGCCGTTTCCCGCGCCCTCGCGGGAAACCTCTTGCGCGTTCGCTGCAACCGAAGCATCCGAAGTCCACAGCCAGCGATAATTCTCCGTCGGAGGAACCACGCCGTTGTCCCAAGGATTGCGGCAAATGTAATGAAACTTCTCTTCCAAATCGGAATCCCCGCGAATGATCCGATCAAACGATTCTTCCTGCCAAACATGAACACCTTTTACACCCGCCGCTTTGTTGATCTTATGTGCGGTCGTGGACTTGATGCCTTGGAGAATCTCGCTTAGCGGCCAGAATACCGGGTTGCCATCTTTGTCTTGTTCGTTGATTTGCGGTTCGAACAGGAGATGAACGTGGTCCGGCATTACGCAGGCCGCAAACAGCTGATACTGCCGATGGCTGTGTGCGTAGAGAACACTCTCCAGTACAATGTCACGTTCTGCCGGGGTGAGCTGACGCTTTTCGTGTGTGGAAAACGTCACCATGTATTTGGCCCATGGGCGCTCGAAATGCGGGAGACGGCGTTTGGAGTATTTGGCGCCACTGGTTTCGCGCGCGTTGGTGCCGACCGCGAGGGCGCGGTCGGCTGCGCCCGAGGCGGGCGCGCTCCCCAGCAGCTTCGCTGCTTCGTCTTCAAAGAGCGCGATGCCTTTATCCAACGTCTTGTTGAAAGATTCCTCTTCCACCCGAATCACCTCCTGCACATGTTTCTTCTTCGCTCGAATCTCGGGGAAGACGCCGCCCATCGTCTCGGCGAGGACGTCCACGAGCTTGTAGAAGAACGGCTCCTTGAAGCCGAGGGTGCGGCCGTAACGAACGGCGCGGCGCAGGATGCGGCGCAGAACGTAATTGCGGTCGTTGTTGCCGGGCTGGATGCCGTCCGCAATTGCGAAGCTCAGCGTGCGGATATGATCGGCGATGACGCGGAAGGCAATGTCGATCTGGATCTGTTCCGGGGAGCATACGCCTCCGGCGTGTGTTTCGAGGCGTCTCGCCGAGAACGTTTCCGGCGGGACGCCGGAAACCGCACCCGGGACGGGTGCGCTCCCCTTGTCATCGCTCGCCGGGCCGGGATGCGCGCCTTCTTTTTCGGCGACGACTTCGATGATGTTGCTTGGGGCTTCGCCGCTGGTCTTGAGCGGCGCGGCGGGAACGTTCGCCGGAACGGCGCCGGGCAATGTGCTGCAATACTTTTTGCCGCTCAACTTCTCCAGCGCGTCGAAGATCGGGCGGAAGATGTCGGTCTCGTAGTTGGAGATCTTGGCATTCGCGAAATCCTTCAGACCTTTCGTGCCTTGAATGATCGACGTCACGCGTTCAAAGCCCATGCCGGTATCGACGTGTTTTGCGGGCAGCGGCGAGAAGGTGCCGTCCGGATTCGCGTTGAACTGGATGAACACCAAGTTCCAAATCTCGATGCATTGCGGGCTGCCTTTGTTGACCAGCGCGCCTTTCGTATCGCCGGCGGGCGTCAGGTCCACGTGCAGTTCCGAGCACGGGCCGCACGGACCGGTTTCGCCCATCATCCAGAAGTTGTCCTTCTTGTTGCCGTTGACGATGTGGACGGCGGGATCGAGACCGACGCTCCGGAACTTCGCGGCCCAGAGGTCCCAAGCTTCCTGGTCAAACTCGCTCGGATCGTTCTTGGATTTGTCCGGGTTGTAAACGGTTGCGTAGAGGCGCTGCGGCGGGAATTTCCAGACCTCGATCACCAGTTCCCATGCCCATTCAATGGCTTCCTTCTTGAAGTAGTCGCCGAAGCTCCAGTTGCCGAGCATCTCGAAGAATGTGTGGTGATACGTGTCGAGCCCGACGTCATCCAGATCGTTGTGCTTGCCGCCGGCGCGGATGCACTTCTGCGTGTCCGCCGCGCGCGTGTCGCTGCCGGGAACGGCGCCGGCCCATTTGCTGACGTCGGCCTTCTTCTGACCGAGGAAGATCGGCACGAACTGGTTCATGCCGGCATTGGTGAAGAGCAGGTTTGGCGAGTCGGGCATGAGCGAGCTCGACGCGACGATGGTGTGTTGCTTCGACTTGAAGAAGTCGAGGAACGACTGGCGAATCTGTGATGACGTCATCATGGCAATCAATTGTAGCGGCGGTCTGTGACCGCCGAACATAAACAGCGGCGGCGGTCATGGACCGCCGCTAGAGGCCATCGCAGCGCGAGGCCCGAAAAAACATACGCCGAGGTTAGAGAAACGTCCTCCGGCAGGCGAGTTGAAGTTTTGGGTTCGCAATGGCGGGTGTGCAACCAAGTTCTCGACAGCGGAAATCGCGCGGCGCAGTATCGCGGCGAACCCTGTTCCCAAGCAACCTATGCTTCAGAAGTTATCTGCATTGCCCGGCTCCATTTTCCTGGCCTTGGTCCTTTCGGTTCTTCCCAGCCATTCCGCCACGATCAATTGGGACGGCGGCGGCGGAAACTCGTCCTGGCAAACCGCGGCGAACTGGAGCGACGATGTCCTGCCTGGAGTGAATGACGACGTGATCATCGATGCCGGCGGCAGCCTCACCGTGACTTCCGACGCATCGGTGACGATCCGCAGTTTGCAATGCAGCAACAACCTCGCGGTTTCTGCGGGAACCTTTCGCGTCACGTCCGGAACATCGATCGTGCAAGGAGCGGTTTCGATCTCGGGCAACCCGGTTCTCTCCGTCAGCGGCGCGGGAGCCACCTTCATTCTCGCAGCAGCAACGAATGTGAATGGCGCGGGAGCGGAAGCGCTGAACGGTGGCACAATGTCGTTTCCGGTTCTGGCCAGTTACAGCAAAGGCGCGGGCTGCGCTGCTCCCGTCTGGCAAGCGAGCGGGTTGAACAGCGTGCTGGACGCCCCAGTTTTGACCAATCTCACCGGCGCCACGTGCGCCAGCCTCACGATTCAAGCGCTGTCAGGCGGGCTCGTTTCCATGCCTAACCTGGCACGCATCGGCGATGGCAACCTCACCGTCGCAGCGGATGGAATCAACAGCACCATCGATTTCTCTGCGTTGCAACAGACGGATGGCGTCACCTACGGCGTGACGCTCGAAGCCAGAAGCAGCGGAACGATCCTGATGCCGCAATTCAAGGGCGGAAAAACCGCGTCCGTCTCGCTGCGATCCGGCGGAACACTGCCAATCGAACAATTGACGGAACTCGCCGGTTTCACGGTGAGCGGCACGAATGCGAACTTCGCGGCGCTCACCAATTTGACCGATGGAAACATCACCGTGAACAGCAACGCCGTGGTGACCGTCACCAATCTGGCCAGCCACAACGGCGCGATGAGTTGTTACGTCAGCAGCTGGGTGGTGACCGGCGCGGGCAGCGTGCTGGATTTCTCGCGCCTGACGAACTTCTCCGGTGCAAGTTGCGGCTCGCGGCAGGTGAGCGCCACGGCCGGCGGCACGTTCATATTGAGCAACCTCACCACTGTTGCGGAGGGCACGCTGGTATTCTCCGCGAACGGTTCGAACAGCGTGGTGGACCTCTCCGGATTGCAGAGAAGTGACGCCACTTTGCGCAACGTGCTGTTCGAAGCGGAGAACTCGGGCACGATTCTCATGCCGCAATTCGCTGGCGGCGGAAAAGTGCTCGTCACGATCGCGACTGGCGGGAACCTGCCCGTGCCGCAGTTGCGCGAACTTTCCGGATTCACAATCAGGGGCACCAATATGACGTTCCCCGCATTGACGAACCTGACCGCGGGCAACCTGATCGTGAACGGCGGCGCGGTGGTTTCGTTGCCGGCACTCGTTTCTCACAACCAAATTGGCGGCTGCACTTTGAACACTTGGGAAGTGAGCGGCTCAGGAAGCGTTCTGGATTTGTCTGCCGTGACTTCTCTCACCGGCGCGAGCTGCGGATTTCATAACCTGTCCGCCAGCGCAGGAGGACGGATGCTGCTCAACAACCTGCCTGCGCTCGGCGATGGCACGGTCAACTTTTCCGCGAATGGAGCGAACAGTGTGATCGAACTTGGCGCGCTGTCGCACACGGCCGGTTCGCGCCTCATCAGCTTTTCCGCTGCGAACCAAGGCGAAATTGAACTGCCACTGCTGCAGGGCAATTCCAATGTCTTCATCTCGCTGGAGACCGGCGGCGTTCTGCCGGCGGCACAATTCGGCCGGCTGAACGGGTTCAGCGTCGCTGGCATGGCGAGGTGTTGATGGTGAGCGGCCGGCTCTACCCGGTGGAGCAGCGCTGGCGGCCCTTC
>CAMLLE010000053.1 GCA_946480555.1 uncultured Verrucomicrobia subdivision 3 bacterium | reverse complement strand
CGCGTCTCCGCGTCTCCGCGGTTGTCGGAAATTTCTTCTGGTAACCGCTCTAGCCCGCGAAGTTCTGCAGCAGCTGCTCCAGCGTTTCTGGTTTGGCCAGATCCTTGTTTACGAACAGCGCGCCGAACACGCCCCCCGCGCGCAGCGCGCAGTGAATCTGCCCGTTCTCAAACGTCCAGCGCATCCGTTCAGGCGAAACATGCGCCTGCTGGATTTTCTGCAGCGCATCGGAGATTCGCCGCACCGCTTCTTCGATTCGCGGCTTCGAGAGATCATCCCGGCAGAGCCGCACGAGGACGGATTTGTCCGGCAGTTGAACGGCGCAGGCGAGCATTCCGCGCGCGCGAGACGCCTGCTGCATCCATTGTTCGGCGGGGCTGTTCATGGGGAATTGCTCGGCACGGAACGAATCAGGAGTTTGCGGTCGGGTTGAAACAGCAAGACAAAGCGTTCTGCCGGCGACTCCATTTCCAACCGCTCGCCGCGCGTCCAGTCCAGCGCTTCGCCGATGGAATGTGCGGCATTCATCGCCTGGTCCAGCAGGCGGATGCGCCGATCCACGTCAGCCACCTGCCATTCATAAAGCAACTCACCTGTCATCGAGCACAGGACGATTTCCTGGATGTCACGTTCCAGTGCTGCGGTCCTCGGGGGCGCGGCGGGCGAAATCAAGTTGCCTTGTTCATCCAGCGGACCGCCAGCGGAAGCTTCGTCGTTCACGCGCGCCGCTTCCATCATCAGCGATTCCCAGTGCCCGTCGATCGTCTGCCGCGGCGGGCGCGAATACGGCTTCAGTTGAAATTCACCGCCCTTGTAGCCGAGCAATTCGAACAATGCCGGCTCGCCCACTTTGTCCCCGACTTCTGCATGAAGGATCGTGCCGTCATGAATGAAGATGCGCCCGGCCGAACCCGCCGTCGTGATTTCCAGAACGGACGACTTCCGCCCCAGGCATTCCATCTGCAACACCTCGGTCAATCCGACCTGCCGCAGCATGCCGCGGAAACCTTCCGACGGGGTGGACGCCACGGCTTCCAGCGCGGCGTAGATTTTGTCAAAACCGGTGGCGACATCCTCCTTGTTGAGGAACAGCGCCGCGCCGTTCTGCAAACAGAAATTGCGATTCTCCGGCAGGGCCGCCGAAGTCAGCACCACCACCTGCAATCCGGGATGCGTGCGCTTGATCAACGGCAGCAATTGCATGCCGTCCATGATCGGCATCTTGAGGTCGAGCGTGACCAGGTCGATGGGGTGCTGCTTGATCGCGGTGAGCGCCGGCGCGTAGTGATCGGCGGTGTGAACAATCCAGGCGCCGGGCTGATACGACACGAGGAAATCCTTGAACAACATCGTGAAGTCCGGATCGTCATCGACAATCAGGATGTGCCGGGCGCGTGGCTTGATGGTTCCGGTTTCGCTCACGTCCCCAATGCCTCCAGCGAGCGGCTCGCCGCGCGCTTCACCGCTTCGTCCGAATCCGAAAGTGCCGTCATCAAAGCCGACGCCGCGCGCTTGTCGCCCAGCCGGCCCAGGGTTTCCACCGCCGCCAGCCGCACGTCGCGGTCGTGGTCGGTGAGCAATTCCATGAACGTCGCGAACACGCGGCGCTGTTTGTGGCCCGACACCGTCAGGAAACTTGTGGCATCCAGCGAAAGTGCCTGGTTCGCGGAATCGCCCAGCTGCTTCAACACGGTCGAAGCGGCGTAACGCACGGCGGAATCTTCGGCGTTCATCGCGGCGCGCAATTCGGGGAGCTGCCGTCGTGCCTCGTCCGATTGCGCCCAGCGCGGGTCAATCTGCGGCAGCGTGTAAGTGGCCGCGCGGCGAACGCCAATTTCCGGATCAACCAACGCCAGCACCAGCGCGCCCACGGCTCGCGGATCGCGCACTCGTCCAATCGACGCAATCGCGGATTCCCGCACATCGGGATCGCTGTCGCGGAGCGCCGTGATCAAACCTTCGACGGCCTGCGGATCCTTGATTTTACCCAGCGCGGTCGCGGCGGCGCGGCGCACGTCCCACATCGGATCCTTGAGCAACGCCGCGAGCGCTTGGGCGGCGTTCTTTACTTCCAGCCGCGAGACGGCCTCGGTTCCCGCGACTCGCACCCGGTGATCCGGACTTTGCAACGTGGCGAGCACAGCATCCGCAGCCTTTTGCCCGCCCACATTGCAAAGCGCATCGATGGCCGCAACGACGACGGCGTGATCGGGCGATTTCAGCGCGGGAATAATCAGGTTGAGCACGCGTTCGTCCGAGATTTTTCCGAGCGCTTGCAGAGCGGCGACTTGAAGATTGTATTGGCCGGTTTGGAGAACGCGTTCGAGCGGTTCAATCGCTTCGGGGCCGAGGGCCGCCGCTTCGCTCATTTGCCCGCGCGCGACGTAGAGGAGGATTTGCTCCCGATTCGTGCCCGGCCTCCATCCGCGCCGATCCAGGTGGCGCGCGGCGCGTCCTCGCACGCCGGCGTCGAAATCCTCCAGCGCGGCCGCCAGTGCCACGGTGACGTGTTCGTCAAATTGTTCCTTCAACGCATCGACTGCCTGGCGTCGCAATTCAGGTGAAGTGGACCGCGTGTTGCGCAGCAGGAAGGCCACGGCTTTTTCGCCGCCGATCTTCCCAAGCGCAGTGCTGGCCGCCGCTGAAACCTGGGGATCCTCGTCTTCAAAAGCGTGCATCAGCGCTTCGATGCAACGAGCGCTGGCAGATTCCGCGAGACGGTGAACGGCCTGGAGGCGAGTCTCGGGGTTACTGGACTTGAGATGAAGCAGTCCGAGCCACGACATCGCCCGCACGCTAGTCTATGCCGCGCGAGGTGTCACGCCTTTGTCTCTGCCCGCGGACGGAACCACAAGGCGCTTCCGTTGACGGCTGACCGACGGGTTCATCGCCGTTGCATTTCGGCGGCCTGAACGAGGTTCTTGAATTCGCGGAGATCTTGCGCGCGTTCCATGGCGGCGTTCTTGTGGATCAAACCGTCGGCGTAACGTGCCACCAATGACTGGTCCAGGGTGCACATGCCTTCCTTGCTCTGTGTCTGGAGAATGCTCGGCAGTTGATGCGTGCTGTTGTCCCGGATCAGATTCCCCACCGCGGGCGTGCCGGTCATGATTTCAAACGCGGCCACGCGTCCTCGGCCGGCAATGTGCGGAATCAACACCTGCGAAACCACGCCTTTGAGAATCGACGCCAGCTGCGCGCGGACGTTTTCCTGGTGGCTCTTGGGAAAGGCGCTGATGATGCGGTCCACGGTGTCTTTCGCGCCGACCGTGTGAATCGTGGAAAGCACCAGGTGGCCCGTTTCCGCCGCCATCAATGCCGCCTCCATCGTTTCCGGATCGCGCATTTCGCCGACCATGATTACATCCGGATCCTCGCGCAGCGCGGCGCGCAGACCATCTGCAAACTTCAGGAAATCCGTTCCCAGTTCGCGCTGCGTTACTACGGCTTGCTTGCGTGGGTGCTTGAACTCGATCGGATCCTCCAACGTCAGCACGTGAACGTCCTGGCGTTCCATGTTGATGAGGTTGAGCATCGCGGCCAGCGTCGTCGTTTTTCCAGAACCGGTCGGACCCGTGACCAAAACCAGCCCGCGGGGCAGCCGCGCGAAACCGTACAACGCCGGCGGCGCGAGGATGTCCTGCAACGTGGGAATCTTGTCCGGAATCCGCCGCAACACCGCACACCACTGGCCTTCGGCTCGGAAAACGTTCACGCGAAACCGGTAGTTCTCAAACGAGAATCCAAAGTCCGCCTGACCCGTTTCCCGGACGGTGCGAATCACCTCCTCCGGCGTGAACGCCTGGATCAATTCAAAGGCGTCATCCGGCGCAATGGGCGGACCTTCCGCGCGAATCAACCTGCCGTCCACGCGATACATGGGCGGTTCACCGACACGGAGATGCAGGTCTGAAGCATGTCCGTGAATGGACAATGCCAGCAGATCAGACATGAGGTAACGGAACTCCGAAAGAGGCAGTTTTCCAGTTGTCTCAAGGGCTTTCTTTACCTCGGGTGAAATGGGCGGCAGCGAGACGGAGTCCCGGAGTTTGTGCGGCGTGGGTTCTGCGGGCTGAATTTCTGGTTCTGAGTCTTCCATGATGTGTCCTTGGCTGGCGAATTAGACAGGCCAGCCACGCTGAACGCACGCCTTTTCTTCCGAGCCCGATTGTTAGCCATCGGCAAACGGTCACTCAATGTGGCCGCTGCTCCGAGCGCGCCTGGAATGCCTGCGTTTTAGGCCGGCTTCGCCTCCACGGCGTATGCGGAACGACGCACCCTCACCCTGGCGCTTGTCTTGAAATTCCCATCTCGCTTGTCCAGTTTCCGATCAACCTCCCGGGGAAACTGCCGATGTAAGGACGTTTACGGCGGGTTGAGACGCCGGCATGAGAGCATTGAAATGATTGAACCGGCCTGCACGCCTGAATTTTTCGACGAGCTGCTTCGAGGTGCTAAATTCAGGCGTCGCGCGAACTTGAGGTTGGTTTGCGCATGAGCTTTGGTGTTGAATGTGCTTCGTCAAAGCAGTCCGGTTCGTGTTGGCGTAACCTTTGACCCGTTGAATTGTTTATGAACGTATGCGCATCGCGTGTGTTGCTGATCGAAGATGACTCCAAAATCATGGAGGTCCTCACCGCCCTGCTTCAGGCCGATCACATCGCCATCGACTACGCCACCACCGCTGCCGAAGCCCTTACGCGTTCGCGCAAGGAAACTTTCGACCTCATCCTCCTCGACCTCGGTTTGCCCGACACCAACGGCTTCGAGGTGCTGAAGAAGCTTCAGGAGCAGCCCGAAACCGAGTCCATTCCCATCATCGTGCTCACGGCTTGGAACAGCACGGACGACAAGTTGCGCGGGTTTGAACTGGGCGCAGTGGATTACGTTACCAAGCCATTTGAAGCCGCTGAACTGCGCGCCCGCGTTTGCCGCGCGCTCAAGACCAAACGGCTTCAAGATCAACTCACGCAAACCAATCGCGAATTGCTCGCTGCCCGCGTTGCCGCAGAATCTGCCGCGCGCGCCAAGGCGGAATTCCTGGCCAACATGGGCCATGAAATCCGAACGCCGATGAATGGCATCATCGCGATGGCCGGCTTGCTTCTCGAAACGTCACTGACGGCGGAACAGCGCGGCTACGTCGATACCGTTTACGCCAGCAGCGAATCGTTGCTGACGATCACCAACGACATTCTGGATTTCTCGAAGATTGAATCAGGCAAACTGGAACTCGAACGCCAGCCGGTCGATCTCCGGAGCTGCATTGAAGACGCGCTGGATTTGCTCGCCGCGAAGGCAGCGGAGAAGAAGCTGGACATAGCCTATCAGATCGAAGACGGCATCCCCGCTCACGTGTTGGGCGATATCACGCGCTTGCGCCAGATTCTCGTCAACCTCGTCAGCAATGGCATCAAGTTCACCCAGCAGGGCGAAGTGGTCGTGCAGGTGAAGTTGCTTTCGGCGCCGCCGGCGGGTTCCGACAAGTGGCATTTGCATTTTTCGGTTCGCGACACGGGCATCGGCATTCCGGTAGATCGCCTCGCGCGCTTGTTCAAATCCTTCAGCCAGGCCGACGCTTCGACCACGCGCCAATACGGCGGCACAGGCCTCGGCCTTGCGATCAGCAAACGACTCGTGGAATTGATGGAAGGAAAGATGTGGGTGGAAAGTGTGCCGCAGAAGGGGTCCACGTTCCACTTCACGCTGCCAATGCAAGCCGCGCCCGCTCCGGAATTGCGTCCGGTGAATCTCGATGCGCGCCAGCCGCAGCTCGCCGACCTGCGCCTGCTGGTTGTCGATGACAATCCGACCAACTGCCGCATCCTCACGCTGCAGGCCGGCAAGTGGGGCATGGTGCCGCGCGCCGCGCAAAACGCCACGCAGGCGCTGGAATTCATCAAATCAGGTGAGAACTTCGATCTCGCCATCCTGGATATGCAGATGCCCGGGATGGATGGGCTGATGCTCGCCACGGAAATCCGGAAAATCCCCAGTGCGATGATGATGCCGCTGGTGTTGCTTACGTCCATGGGCGTGCGTTCCGATTCGCCAGATTTTGCCAGCGCCGCTTTCGCCAGCTGTTTGACCAAGCCGATCAAGCCAAGCCAGCTGCACGAGGTGTTGTTGCGCGTCATTTCCGGGAACAAACCCGCCGCCAAGAAACCGCCGGTGCCTTCGAAGCTCGATCCAACCCTTTCGCAACGGCTGCCGTTGCGGATGCTCCTGTGCGACGACAACGCGATCAACCAGAAGGTCGCGGTCCGCCTGCTGCAGCAAATGGGTTACAAGCCGGACATCGCGGGCAACGGTGTCGAAGCGCTCGCGGCGCTCGACAAGCAGGAATACGATTTGATTTTCATGGACATCCAAATGCCGGAAATGGACGGCATGGAAGCCACGCGCATCATCCGCGAACGGCAAAAGGACCGCGCCAAGCATCCGAACTACAAGTCGTCGATCATCATTGTTGCCATGACTGCGAACGCAATGACCGGCGATCGCGAGAAGTGCATTGCAGGTGGAATGGATGATTATCTGTCGAAACCGGTCCGGCCGGAAGATGTGCGCAAAGTCATCGAGCGTTGGGCCGCGACGGCGAGCGTTCCGGAAACTCCGGTGGTGACGCCAGCGCAGACCGCGACCGCGACCGCCGCGCCGGCACCTGAACCGGAAGCGCCGCCGGTTGACATGGAGCGCCTGCTTGATTTCACCAATGGCAACCCCGATGATTTGCGCGAGTTGATCACGCTTTATCTCAAGCAGACTGGCGAGCAGATCGAGCAGCTCTCCGCCGCAGTGCAGGCCGATTCGGCCTCGGAAGTCCGACGCCTGGCCCACAGCTGCGCCGGAGCCAGCGCCACATGTGGCATGAGCCGGATCGTGCCGTTGCTGCGCGAACTCGAGAAACAGGGCAATGACGGCAAGCTGGTCAACGCCGCCGATCTTTCGGCCAGAATCGGCGAGGAATTCAAACGCATCCGCGTTTTTCTTGAGAATTATCTGCAAAAGCAAACTGCTCTGGCCGGCAATCCTTAAGGAATGAAGAAAATTCTGCTGATCGAAGATGACCAGGTTTTCGCCAATGTTTACCGAAACAAACTCCTGCTCGAAGGTTTCGAGGTGGAAGTCGCTTACGACGGCGAAACGGGTTATGAACTGCTCCGCGCTTACAAACCGGACGCCGTCCTGCTCGATCTGCTGCTGCCAAAGCTTCCCGGCATCGACCTGATCCGCCGCGTTCGTTCAGAGCCCGAAACGCGCACGCTGCCGCTCATCGTTTTCGCCAACACCTACCTGACCAGCACGGTTCAGGACGCCTGGAAAGCGGGCGCAACGAAGTGTCTCGCCAAAGCCAGCTGCACGCCAGCGGAGGTGATCAGCGTGCTCAATACGATTTTTGCGCCCGCGCCCGCGCCAGCTCCGGCGGTTGCGCCACCGGCCGTTTCCGAACCGGCTGCGCCCATCATTAGCGGACCCAGCAGTGACGCCGCTTTCCAGCAGGAGATTCGCGCGGCGTTTTTTCAGGATTTCCCGAATACCTTGACGGGCCTGCGCGCCCAGCTGCAGAGCATCATCAAGGTTGAAAACGAAGCGGCGCGCATTCAGCAAATCGCTCAAATGTACCGGCGGGTGCACGCTCTCACGGGCAGCGCGGGAATTGTCGGGCAGAATCAGATTGCTCGGCTGTGTGATGCGTTGGAGGCGCTGTTGAAGGAACTCCAGGAAAAGCCGAAAAACATCAATGCGTCCACACTCCGAACCGTGGCCTCGTCCGTCGATTGCCTGGCAGTGCTGTTTGAACATCGCGATTCCACTGACGTGAAGGACATCTCCACCGCGCGGATCCTCGTGGTCGATGACGAAGTTATTTCCCGCCGCGCCGTCACGCACGCTTTGGACAAAGCGAAGCTCACCTCGGTGGCTGTGGATGACCCGTTGCGCGCGCTGAACCTGGTCACGACTACGCGTTTCGAACTCGTGATCCTGGACGTGGACATGCCGAACATGAACGGCTACGAGCTTTGCACGAAGATACGGACGCTGCCCGCGTACAAGAAAACGCCCGTGGTATTCGTGACGAGCTTGAACGACTTCGAAGCGCGGGCCAATTCCACGATGAGCGGCGGCAACGATTTCATCGCCAAGCCGTTTCTTTTCACCGAACTTGCCGTCAAGGCGCTGATCTACGTGCTTCGAAATCAATTGCCTGGCAGGAAGTAGAACCTGCGGCGGCTCCCATTGAAGGGCGGCGGAGAGGCGACGCCGCCCCGCCAGATCCAGTCAACGCTGCCACCCAGCCCCAAATCCCGCAGCGTAGTTTCGCCCGTGCATTGGCTGGGAGCGGCGGATTCGTTTCGGGTTTTGAATACAGTCCCGCCACTCGGTCGCTTCAGCTGAGGCTGCATTACCGGGCGGAGAAGCATCGCCGTGTTAGCGGCCGGCAACGTCACCTTCTACCGTCGGCTTTCACCGAAGTTTAAGCGGATGCGCACGCCCCTGACTCGCCAGGAAGATACTCATGGTGCGGCGGGAATCGTGTTCTCGTGCCCGTCTGGCCGGGCTATGCGATACATGACAAATGTCGTATTGTTGGCGGGCATCGCGGCTGCGATCCTTTGAAGCACGCCGCCGCTCAATGCATGAACAGCTACCGATACGCGACAAGCAATCGCATCCTCCCATTCAGATTTCGCGTCGTTCCGGTTCTCCTGGCCGCAGGATTGGCTGCAGAAGTGTCGGCGGCTGAGAGTTCCTCTGGCGAGGAAGTTTGGATTTCCACGCTGCCTGTTTCGCGAATCGAACAAGGTTTCGGGGAAGGGCGGCCGGATCGTTCGGTGGATAACCGTCAGCTCACCATTGGCGGAAGGGTGTTCGAACGCGGAGTCGGCACGCATGCCAATTCCACCATCCCGCTCGAAGTGGACGGGCACGCGCTCACCTTGTCCGGAAGCGTTGGAGTGGATGATGAAACGTCGGGTCGCGGATCGGTGGTTTTCAAGATTGAAGCGGACGGGAAGGAAATCTGGACCAGCGGAGTCATGCGTGGGAACGATCCAGCGAAACCCTTTTCGGTGGATGTGAAAGCAGCGAAGAGTCTGGTGCTGACGGCTGGAGACGCCGGCGACGGAATTGATTTCGATCATGCCGACTGGGCCGATTTGAAAATCACCATGGCCACCGGCAAGCCGCGGTTGCAGGTGGCGCCGATTGAGGAAGCGGTGATCCTGACACCGAAGCCAGCGCCCGCGCCACGCCTCAATGGCGCGAGGGTTTTTGGCGTTCGGCCGGGTTCTCCGTTTCTTTTCACCATCGCCGCCACGGGAGAGCGCCCGATGCGTTTTGCCGCCGAGGGACTTCCCAACGGCCTGAGCCTGGATCCAGTCACGGGGCAGATCACCGGCAAGCTTGGAAGTCCTGGAGAGTTCACCGTGTTCCTTCGGGCCAGCAACGCGCTGGGCCAGGCGGAACGCAAGCTGAAGATCATTTGCGGTAGTCAAATCGGGCTTACACCAGCAATGGGATGGAACAGCTGGAACTGCTTTGCTGGCGCGGTAACAGCGGAGAAGATCAAGTCTGCCGCCGACGCCATGGTCGCCAGCGGACTGGTCAATCATGGCTGGACGTACATCAACATCGATGACTTCTGGCAGGTGCATCGGGATTCGAAGGATGCGACGCTCCAAGGGCCGCACCGCGCGGCCGACGGCCGAATACTGACGAATCCCCGGTTCCCAGACATGAAGGGGCTGGTTGATTACGTTCATTCCAAGGGACTGAAGATTGGAATTTATTCGGCGCCCGGTCCGTGGACCTGCGGCGGTTGCGTCGGCAGTTTCGGCTTCGAAGCTCAGGATGCCGCGCAATACGCGGAGTGGGGTTTTGATTATCTTAAATACGATTGGTGCTCCTACAATCCGGCGTTTGAAGCGTATCGCGGCCAGACGAACTGGAATCCCGCCACGGCGCGAAACATCACTTACACGGGCGGCGGCGATCTCTCGGTTTGTAAAGTGCCGTTCAAGCGGATGCACGAGGCGCTAATGCAGCAGCCGCGCGACATCCTTTTCAGCCTTTGCCAATACGGCATGGGCAACGTGTGGGAATGGGGCACCGAAGTGGGCGGCAATTCCTGGCGAACAACGCAGGACATCACCGACACCTGGAGCAGCATGGCCGGAATCGGCTTCAACCAGGCCGGCAAAGAGAAGTTCGCAGGTCCGGGACACTTCAACGACCCGGACATGCTGGTGGTCGGAAAGGTCGGCTGGGGCCGACTCCATCCGACGCGGCTCACGCCCAATGAGCAATACACGCACATCAGCCTTTGGTCGCTCCTCTCAGCTCCGCTCTTGATCGGATGCGATATGACGCAGCTCGACGAGTTTACATTGAGCTTGCTGACGAACGATGAAGTGATCGAAGTGAACCAGGATCCGCTCGGACGCCAGGCTTCGCGAGTC
>CAMLLE010000052.1 GCA_946480555.1 uncultured Verrucomicrobia subdivision 3 bacterium | reverse complement strand
TCGTATCTCGATGAAGCCTGCGACAACGCCGGCTGGGTGGGCATGTGGTGGCTGCGAGTCGCGACGCCGGACGATATGCCGCGCGTGATCAGCGCCATCAACAAGGCGTTTGAAAACACCTCGGCCGAAGTGCGCGCCGAAAGCGAACGTGCCTTTCAGCTGAGCTTCATTTCGATGCTCGGCAACGTGCGCGTGCTGATCGGTTCCATTTCCAGCGTGGTTGTGTTCACTCTGATCCTCGTTTCCGCCAGCACGATGAGCATGGCCATTCGGGAGCGCTTCCGGGAACTGGCGATCCTGAAAGCGATTGGCTTCCGGCGGCGCGAACTCTTCGCGTTCATTCTGGCGGAAAGTTTCGGGCTTTCGATGGCTGGACTCGCTCTCGGTGCGGGTGGGGCGTGGCTGCTGTTCACGCACGGAGAGATTGCCGGCCTGGCGCTGGCGGGTGCGGCGGTGGCGATGGTGCTTTCCGTGATCGCGCACCTTTGGCGGCGCCATTTCCTGAATGCGGTGTTCAGCCTGTTGATCGCGCTGGCGCTGGGCGGTATTGGTCATTGGGCGTACACGCATCCGGATATTTCAAAGATGACCAACGGCTTCTTCATCACGTTCGAAGTCACTCCGCGCATCCTGGCCATGGCCGCCATTGTGGCCGCCAGTTTGGGAATCATCTCCAGCCTTGCACCGTCGCTGTCCGTCGCGCGCATGAGCGTGGTGAACGGATTGAAAACCCTCGACTGACATGAGCCGCGTGCAATTCACCTTTGAAGAGGCGGGCGCGATTCAAAGCGTCGAGCATTTCCTCAGCGAGATCAAACGCGTGGCCGGCGCGGGAGATTTCCGGCTTTGTTTCCGCGGTCACGGGCAGCCCACGGAGGGCCTGATGCCGTCGATCGGCCGGAAGCATTTTTATCTCGGCCGCTCGATCACGTTCAACGCCGCGCAGGAGCGTGAACTGCTCACCCAGTTCCGCCGGCACAGCTACGAGCACTTCGGGCGCATCGCCAGCGAATGGGAGAATCTCTTTGTCGCGCGGCATCACGGTCTGCCCACCCGCCTTCTGGACTGGAGTTTCAATCCGCTGGTGGCGCTGTACTTCGCCGCGTTTTTCGAAAGCGAACAGGTGCTCGCCGACCGGAACGAAGGCGGCGCCAGTAAGGAACAGTTGAACGTGGATGGAACCGTGTGGGCAATCCAGCGAAGGCGCGACATCCAGGAACTGGACGTCCTTTCCGATGCGCGTTCGCCGCTGGAGTTGCGCGGGATCAAGCTTGTGTTCCCCTTCAATCCCACTCCGCGCATGACCGCTCAATCCGGTATTTTCACGTTGCACGGCGTTCCCTGGACGGACATGGTGCGCGATGCGGGCCAGCCTTACGCGCCGGAGGAGTTGGACGTCGCGAAGCTGATCAAATGGACCGTGCGCAGCTGCGACAAAATGGGAATCGTGCTCGATTTGGAACGCCTTGCGATCAACAGCCGCACGTTGTTTCCCGACATCGAGGGCCTGGCGCGCGGGCTCTGGCAGACGGAGATCATTCGCGAATGTTTCGCGATTCCCCAGCAACCATGACGCTTCCCCTCCGCTATAACATCCGCAATGTGTTCGTTCGCTGGCGCGCCACGGTGGCAACCATCATTGGCGTGGCGCTGGTGGTGGCGGTTTACATTCTCATCCAGTCGCTGGCGGTGGGTCTGGAAAAGTCCGGTCGCAATACCGGCGATCCGCGCAACGTGATGATCGTGCGCAAAGGGTCCACCGCCGAATCGAGCAGCCAGGTCAATCGCGCGCAATTGAAGACGCTGCAATACCTCCCGCAGATCGCGCGCGACGGCCGGGGACAGCCGCTGATTTCGGCTGACCTCGTGGTGTTGATCAGCCTGCCGCGGCGCGATGGCACCGGTGAGGCGAACGTCACCATGCGCGGCGTTTCACCAATGGGAATGGAGTTGCGGCCGCAGGTGAACCTGGCGACGGGCCGCTGGTTCACACCGGGAAGGCGTGAAGCCGTGGTCAGCACGAAGATGGCGCAGCGCTTTGCGAACTGTGAAGTGGGCGGCAAATTCAAAACGGGCGGACACGAACTGCACGTCGTGGGCTTGTTCGACGGCGGTAACTCGGCGTTCGATTCCGAAATCTGGATGGACGCCGATGAAGCGCGCGCGATTTTTGACCGGGAGAACTATTCCAGCGTGCTGGCGAGAATGGCCAGTCCTGACGCTGCGGCGGATTTTCTAAAACGCATCGAAGCCGACAAACGCCTGCCGCTGCGGGTCGATCCGGAGATCGCCTACTACAGCAGCCAGACCCGGACGTCGCAGGTGTTTCAAGTCATCGGAACCTTCCTGGCCATCTCCATGTCGATCGGCGCGTTTTTTGCCGCGATGAACACGATGTATGCGAGCGTCGGCGCCCGGACGCGCGAGATCGGGACGCTGCGCGTACTGGGCTTCCGGCGGCGCACCATCCTGATGAGCTTCATCATCGAAGGCGCGATTCTCTCGGCGATCGGCGGTGCGATTGGCTGCGCCATTTCACTCGCACTGCAAAGCTTGTCGGTTTTTCTCGGCTGGCAGTTCGGGACGATGAGTTTCAACACGTTCAGCGAAGTGGTGTTTCAATTCCGCATCACCCCGGCCCTGGCGATCCAGGGAATGGTCTTCGCCATCATGGTCGGCGTATTGGGCAGTTTGTTTCCAGCCATACGCGCTTCGCGCCTGCCAGTCATCGCTGCTCTGAAGGTGGTGTGATTCGGGTGTTTTTCATCTCTGCGGCAGGAGACAACGCGAGGTGCCTGCTCGGCTGGAAAGAACTCGCCGCCGCGGGGTCGGCTCACCACAATGCGCGCGTTCCATGAAACGCTTTCCGCTGCATTGGCAAATCCTGATCGCCATTCTGCTGGCAGTCCTTTGCGGCGTCCTGGCCGGTCCGACGGGGGGAATCGGCAAAATCCCATTCACGACCATTTTCCAGTTCATCGGCGATTTGTTTTTGAATGCCCTCAAGATGCTCGTGGTTCCGCTGGTGGTTTCCTCGGTTGTGACAGGCGTGGCTGGGATTGGTACCGCGCACGGATTTGGACGGCTCGCGACCAAGGCGATGACCTTTTATCTCACTACCACATTAGCCGCGGTTGCGGTCGGCTTGCTGATGGTGAACTTGATCAAGCCCGGGTTGCAGACGGAAAAAGCCTCTGCGCCGCAAGCCGCTGAAACGCAGGCCCAGGTCGCGAAGCTGGAAGGGCGCGGCTGGAATGACATCGCGGGCGTGTTCGAGCGGCTTGTGCCCCAGAACGTCATCAAAGCCGCGGCGGACGGCGACATGCTGGGCCTGATCTTCTTCAGCATCCTGTTCGGCTATTTCCTCAGCCGATTGGGTTCAGATCGACAGGCGCCGGTGCTTGGATTTTTCCAGGGCTTGAATGAGATCATGCTGCTGATGACGGGCGTGATCATGCGCTTTGCGCCGGTCGGCGTGTTCGCACTCGTCGCAAAAGTCGTCGCCACGACCGGCCTGGGCGTCTTTCGGCAGGTTGCCATGTTTTTCGTAACGGTGGTGATTGGCCTGGCGATTCACGCTTTTGTCGTGCTGCCGTTGATGGTGCAGTTCATCGGCCGGGTGAATCCCATCCGGCATTTTCGCGCCATGGCTCCGGCGTTGCTGACGGCGTTTTCATCCGCTTCCTCAGCGGCCACACTTCCGTTGACGATGGAATGCGTGGAGAAGCGCGCCGGCGTTTCGAATCGAACGGCCAGCTTCGTCCTGCCATTGGGCGCGGCGGTGAACATGGATGGAACCGCGCTTTACGAATGTGTGGCTGTGCTCTTCATCGCGCAGGTGTATGGCGTCGATCTCAGTTTCGGCACGCAGATCGCGGTGATGCTGCTGGCGTTGCTGACAAGCATCGGCGTGGCGGGAATTCCGGCCGCCAGCCTGGTGGCGATCCTGATCATCATGAATGCAGTGGGCATTCCGGTGGAGGGACTGGGATTGCTGTTCGCGGTCGATCGGATCCTGGACATGTGCCGCACGACGGTGAATGTCTTCAGTGACAGCTGTGGCACGGTGATCATCGCGCGGACGGAAGGAGAACGCGATGTGTTGAAAGCCGCGTAGGAGACGGCGGGAAGCCGCTGTTCACCAATGCAGGTTCAGCGCTTCTCGTTGAATGCCGGTTGGGAATAGTGCCGCTCCGCCAGCTCCAAAGCCGCGTTCTTCAGCTGTGAATCCAATTCCAGCGTTTCCCACCTCACGCCTTCATGCCCGGCCGCGCAATCCAGCATTGCTTTCTCCCACTCCTCGCGGCGCACCGCGATGGGTGGAGGTTGAACCGAACCCTGGATCAACAATCCCTCACGAGTGCGGCGTTGCGCGGCGCCGGCGATTTTCAGGCCATGCCAGAGAACATCGAATTGCTCGTAGCCGACGAAGCACTGGCCGGGAGCGGATTTCCGGCAGCACGGCGCCAGCTCGGTGCCGATGTGCAATCGCGCAAACGCAGCGACGATCCACGCATGGACGCGCCGATAACTTTCAATTGCCTTCAGCTCATACCAATCGCATCCGGGCGGAACCGTGATGCTATAGGTCCAGTCGGCGTCGTGCGGCACAATGCCGCCGCCAGTTGGGCGCCGAATCAGCGGCCGCAGCAACGAGGTGCTGGCGACTTCGGCGTATTTCTGAAAATAGCCAAAGGTCGCTGCCGGTTCCGTCCAGCCGTAGAAACGGAGGACAGGTTTCGTCAGGCGCGCGGCGGCGTGGAGCAGGGCTTCGTCCAGCGCCATGTTGAAGGCTGGAGCGCAGGGGCCGGATTGGAGGAGGAGCCAATGGGTAGGAGAACATTCAACATTCGACAATGAACGCTCAACATTCAATGTCTCGGGAACCGGACTGGTCTCGGCTTCCCTCAGTGTTGGATGTTGGATGTTGGATGTTGGATGTTTCATTTCCCAGCCACTCCGATCTTCGGGCAAAGCTCGCGCACTTCGCAATTCGGGCAATCGGGATTTCGCGCAGTGCAACGGCGGCGGCCATGCCAGATCAGCAGGTGGCTGAACAGCGTCCAGTCGCTCTGCGGCACCAGCAGCATCAACGCCTGCTCCACTCTCACCGGATCCGTTTCCCGCGTGAGTCCCAGCCGCAGCGACAACCGTCCGACGTGAGTATCCACCACGACGCCCACGTTCGTATCAAACGCATTTCCGAGAACCACGTTGGCGGTTTTCCGCCCGACGCCGCCCAGCTCGGTGAGTGCCTCCATCGTTTTCGGAACTTCGCCGCCATGCTTTTCAACGATCGATTGGCAGCACGCCTGGATGTTCTTCGCCTTGTTGCGATAGAAGCCGGTGCTCTTGATGGCGTCCTCCAGTTTCGGCAGATCCGCGTGGGCGAAATCTTCCGCGGAGCGATAGCGCTTGAAGAGATCGGCCGTGACGATGTTCACGCGCTTGTCAGTGCATTGCGCGGAAAGAATCGTGGCGATGAGCAGCTCCAGCGGATTCGAAAAATTGAGTTCGCAATGCGCATCGGGATACGCACGCTTCAGACCGGCAATGATCTTCTGCGTGCGCTGCTGTCTCTGAACTGACGATTCGCGCGGCACGCGTGGCAATGTGGAGGGCGGGGATCGTAAATTCAAATCTTGAACCATCGCGGCGGCTCTTAGGAAAGCCGCCGTCTTCGTCCTGGATGGCGGCGCTCTCATGAGACGCCGCCGCGGAATTTGAGCAGACCGGTGTTACGGCGCGATCGGCGGAGTCGCGGAGTTGACGCTGTTGGTTCCGCTGGAGCCGGTGGTTTCAGCCTTTTGCTCGGCTTTCGGCCGTTCCGTCCCGAGCCTTCCGTTGGTCCATTGGAAGATGTAACCCAGATGATTCAGGATCGCGTAAACGATGTACAAGGCGAGTGCGATGCCAATGAGCTTGGGCCATGGGCTGCGCTTCTCCGCAAACGGATCGCGCAGGTCGCGTTCTGATCCGGGCGGCAGTTTCGCAATGTGGGTGAGCGCGGTGCCGAAGGGCACGTTGATCTTCGCGCGCGCGTTTACCGCCCAGCCGTTCGCGTCGAGGATCGGCCCGAGGTTGCGTTTGCGCAGCTTGATGTAGGCGAGAATCATCGAAGGACCGGAGATCAGCAGGATGATTCCGATGATCGTTCCGACGATGGCCAAAGGGCCAAATGACGCCACTTTCACCAGGCCGGTTGCGATTGCGGTCAGGAAGCCGCCGATCGCGCCGAATGCCACGCCCAAAGCGGCGACAGTGCCCACATCGACTTTCTTCGGCTGACCCGCTGCCGTCGGTTGCGCAGGCGCCGGTTTGTTCTTGTCCACATTCGCAGCGAGCGCGGCTGCGCCGGTGAGTTTTTCGTTTGCCGCTGCGTCCGCGGCGGCGGCGCGTTTCGAAACCTGTTCCTCAATCATCCGCACGAACTTTTTGTACGGCTGCCAGAAGGCCTGCCGCAGGCTGATCGGGTTCGCCACAATCTTGGTGATCGTTGCGTCGAAGTCGCGGCCCTTGCGGTCGTAGAACAAGCCATTCCGGCCGACCATCAGGTTCTCGTCGTCACCCTGGGAGAAGATTGCGACGATGCTCTTTTTTTCGCCCGTGGCTTTACGCACGCAATCGCAGTATGCGAGGTACGCCCCGGCCAGGCCCGCCATGGTCGCGTGGCGCGTCGCATCTTCCACCGGCAGGCATAGGCTGCAGGAACGCTGGTCCAGGAACAGCGTGCCGCATTGGAAAATCGCGGGTTCGCCGCCGTCGTAAAGGTCGCGGAAGTTGACGAAGTTTTCGCAAAGCGAATGGAGGTCGCGCACGTAACGGACCAGTTTCTCCACGTTGGAAATCGAGGCCGCTTCCGGTTCCAGCGCTTTGTCTTTGGCGAGCAACGCCACGATCGTTTCCTTCGCCTTGCTCGCGAGAATCTGCCGGACACGGTCGATGCCGAGTTTTTCCACGGCGATGCCGGCCTTGGCCGCGTGCCAGGCTTCGAATGGCGCGAGCCGGGCCTGCAACGCGAGCCAGTCCGCTTCGGTGAGTTCCGAGCGATCGCCCAGCAATGGCTTCACTGCCGCCGCATGCAACGTTGCCACGGCGCCGGCGTGGGCGGGATTCACACCTGTGACGAGCGGCAGCGGCCTGCCCGGCGCAACCTGTGCGAGCGGAAAAGCCGACACTTCGGCGGCGCTGATGGACAAATCCGTTGCTGCAAAGGCGAGGTAATCTTCTTCCTTCCGATTCAAGATCGCCTGCGCGCGGGGATCAAATGCGGCCAGACGGCAGCGGCCGAAGTAATCGTCCACTTTCGGACGAATGGCGCGCACGGCCGCGGCCGCGGCGCTGGTTCCCGCACCGGCGGGTTGAATGGAAGCCGCGCCAGATTCAGACTGGCGCATCCACGTGTCGTAAGCGGCACATTCGGCGAAGAACGCATCCACTTTCGCCTGATCGATGCCCGGTTTTCCGGAACGATCTGGAATTGTTCCCAGACACGCGGCGATGTCGTTGATGACCGATCGCGTCGCATCGTCCGAAGCGGATTCGGCAATGATCACACCGTCGCCGTTGAAGGTCGTGTTGCTGAAAATTTTTCCGGCATCAGAAACGTCGGGGAGCGAAATGCCGGTGGCGTCCGTTTTGCCAAGGTTTGCGGCGATCTGGCGGGCGGAGGCCAGCAGTTGCCTGCCCTCCGGCGTGGAATCGTCGATCGCATCGAATGGCAAGGTGTCGCCGGGGCGCACGAGCAGATCGGGATTCTTCAGCATCGAACCGGCCCACTTCACCGCGGCGATCAGCTCCGGCGCGCGGATGCGTCCGTCCTTGTCGCTGTCGATCAGCGCGAGCGTCTTGGGATCGAACTCCAGGCCCACGATGGGGCAGGCGAGAGCGACCCAGAGTTTCTGATCGAGCTTGTCGAGGTTGAGGAGATCCGCGCCGGTTTCGAGTTTGACCTGGTCAAAACCGCCCGCCCGGAAGAACCGCCAATGATGACCGCCGGTATCACGCTTGAGCATACGATGCCTTTCTTTGATCCGCCCTTCGCACGGAACCGCGCAGTTCAATCCGCGCGGTTCCAGATCGCCTCAGTTTTCTGTCGCTGGACGCCGGTGCGGCATCCCAGCCTGGCTTTCGCTAGAATTTGTAAGCAATCGCCGTCACCCACTTCAGGTCATTCTTGTCGCGGCCCGGAGCGGGCTCGCTGTCGTAGGTGTCCTGAATGAAGCTGCGCAGGCTCAAACTTTCGGTCAGGTCGGATTCGACGCCAAACTCGAAGTTGAGCAGGTAATTGCTGAAGTCCTCCACCTGCGGCAGGAGTTCCGCCGTCTGCCAGATGCGCGCGCGTTCGCTGATCTTGTAGTTGAATTTCTCTGCAATGCGCAGCACGAGGTAATTGTCCTCCTCACCGTCCAGCCGTTCGAAGATGTAACCGGGACCGGCTTCAACGCTCAGGTCCATGTTCTTTTCCTTGATCAGGTAGTAACCGGCGCCGGGGCTGATCGTGAGGCGGTAATCCACTTTCGCCACGTCGTCGTGCAATGCTTCGAGGCGACCGTAGCCATAGAAACGCTCGTTGAACAGGCGGTTGTACTGGCCGTTGCCGCGAACGGAGCTGGCCGTGGTTTCATCTTCACCATCCACTTCGCTCTGGCCGTAAGCGGCGTCCGCGCCGAAGGCGAGCTCATGCACGTCCCATTTCTTCTTGGTGGCAAGGTTCAGCGTTCCGAGAACGGTGTCGCTGTTTCCCTTGGTGAGGGTGAGGCCGGCGGCGGCGCTGCTTTCCCATTTGGGTGCGGCCTCATCGGCGGCAATTGCGGTTGTGGCGGAAAGGCCGAGAACGGCCAACAATGCGGGGCTCAGTGTCTTCATGATTTTGTAAACCGAAACGAAATCCGGCGCGAAGTCCATTTTCCGCGCGCCGGAAAAGGATGCTTACTTCTTGAGGAAGTTGTTGATCGCTGAAGCGGCGTTGGTCACCACCTGGTTCGATGCCAGCGATTTGAGCTGTGACTTGAGATCTTCCAGCGCCTTCTGCTGCTCGGGGCTGAGCGACATGTTGGAAAGCTTCTGCACGATCTCCATCGCGTCATTGACGCGCTTGTCCTTGACCAGCGTTTGCGCCTTCTCGATCAGCGTCTGCGCCTCGGCGCGAAGTTTCTCAATGCCGCTGCTGGCGTTGGCCGCCAGATTCTGCGCGGATTGTTTCACTTCGCTGGCGGTCTTCTCAGCGGCGGCTTTGACTTCGGTGGCGGCCTGCTGCGCAGTTTCCTTCACTTCGGTGGCTACGGCGTCCGCTTTTGCTTTCAGACCGTCGGTTGTGGTGGAACTGGAGGTGGTTGATTCGGCAGGAGTCTGGCTGCTGCCGGATGTGGCGGAGTCTTGACTGTCGCAACCGGTGAACGCGAGCACGACGGCGGCGCCGAGGGACAAAACGAACTGGTTCTTCATGATGATTTGGTTCAATTCGGCAGAGTTAAAGCCGACCATTCTAAAACAGGCAAGCGGTATTTTGAAGGCAAAAATGCCGTTCCAAAACTCAAGCTTCAAGTTTCGGGTGGCAAGGATCGCTGCGGAGCGCGGACGGCCGTCCGCGAGAATCGCTTGGGCGGTCTGAGAATGAGGAGTGCAGCCGTTTCTGCGTCCGGGGCACGCCCCATTGTCAGCGTTTCAGCGGGGCTCCTAAAGGGTTGACCGGCGAGCACGCCGCCACGCTTCGAACCGATCGAAACATGGAACCCAGCGTCAAACCGGCATCTGCAAGCCGACCTTCGCCGCCACTTGCGACACATCTTTGTCGCCGCGGCCAGACAGATTCACGATCACGATGGAATCCTTGTTCATCGCCGGCGCCCGGCGGATCACTTCAGCAACCGCATGGGAGCTTTCCAGTGCGGGAATGATCCCTTCCAGCCGTGCCAGCTTCATGAACGCTTCGAGCGCCTTCTCGTCCGTCGCGTAGGTGTATTCGGCGCGGTTGGCATCGCGCAGGTAAGCGTGCTCCGGACCGACCGCCGCGTAATCCAGGCCTGCGCTCACGCTGTGCGTCAGTTGAATCTGCCCGAAATCATCCTGGAGAATGTAGCTGCGGGTGCCCTGCAAAACGCCGAGTGAACCGCCCTGAAAACGCGCCGCGTGTTGTTCGGGTTTGATGCCCAGGCCGCCCGCCTCCACGCCTATCATTTTCACGGAAGCGTCTTCGATGAATGGATAGAAGAGTCCGATCGCATTTGAACCGCCACCGACGCATGCGATCAGCGCGTCCGGCAAACGCTTCTCCTTCTCCAGAATCTGGCGCCGGGCTTCATCGCCGATGACGCGCTGGAAATTCCGGACCATCACCGGGTACGGATGTGCTCCGTAGGCAGTGCCGAGAATGTAGTGTGTGCTGCGGACGTTTGTGACCCAGTCGCGCATTGCTTCATTCACCGCTTCCTTGAGCGTCTTCTGGCCCGCATGCACCGGCACCACTTCGGCGCCGAGCATCTTCATGCGATACACATTCAGCGCCTGGCGTTCGCAATCCACCGCGCCCATGTAGATCACGCAC